>CAMORF010000390.1 GCA_946623485.1 uncultured Clostridia bacterium | reverse complement strand
ATACATCCGGAACGGTTTGTTATGCAGACCGACCCGCTCCTGCCCGAAAATCAAAGGCCCGGGGCTGCTGCGCTTGATCGCAATCGCGGTAATCAGCATAACCGGAGAAAACAAAACGATGGCCAGGGACGATCCCACAATATCCATCAGCCGCTTCATCAAAGCATTAAATGTATCAGACAGGGGAACGTACCGGATATTGATGACCGGCAGCCCCAGAAGATCCTCTGTATACGGGCGGGACGGAATGATGTCCGTATAATCCGGCACAAACTGAGTATGGACACCACTCTTCTCGCAGGCAGCCACGATCTTTTTCAGCTTGCTGTACTCACTCAGGCCAAGGGTAATCGCAATCTCATCCAGGTCATTTTCCGCAAGAACCTGATCAATATCATCCGTTGTCCCGATGACCGGCACATTGTGGAAATGACGCCCGACGTCAGAATTGTCGTCCAGGATCCCGTCAATCTGATACCCCCACTGAGGGTTCGCGAAGATCCGGTCTATATAGCCATCCGCCGCGCTGGAATAGCCCACCAGGATCATATGCTTCAGATTCATCCCTCTCGAACGGATATCCCGCAGCACAATCCGGATAAAGGTCCGCTCGCACATGGTAAGGAAGAAATTGATCATGGTGAACATGAAGATCAGCCCGCGGGAGAAGTTGCTTTCCTTCACCAGGAACAGCACGAATATAAACCCGAGCAGACCGACCATGTTGGCGAGGAACAGGTTTCCGATCTCCAGCATGCGTCCCGAAACCCGCCTTGGTTTATACAGATGAAATGCGTCATAAAGCAGCAGATACCCGGGGATGACAAACAGAAGCGCCATCATATAGGTCTGCATGGGCAGCTTGCCCGCCTTCGGATCCGCCAGAAACGTAAACTGAATCCACCACGCCATCACATAGGATGCCGCGATGATCAACGCATCCAGCACAACCTGGATCCTGTTCAGATGTTTCTGATTGTCCTTGATCACTTCTGCTCCACCTTATTTCCGAAGGCTTCCCTCTAACAACGGAGTTCTCCTTTTCACTGCGAAGACGCACCGGCCCCTGTGGAGACTTCCCATTATCTTCGAAGGCTTCCCGAAAACCGGATCAGGATTCCACGCCACAGCCAAAGCTGGATCTTCAGATCCGTCCACGCATCGCCAGGCCTGGCTGCCTCCATCCGCACGGCACCCCGGATTCCCTGCCGGATTCCTTCTATGTATTCCTTTCCCAGCCCTTTCCTGCGGAAATATGCCCATTTTACCAGGCATCCTGCCGCGATCAACGGAAGGTTCACCGCAATCTGGGCCGGCCTCATATTCTTCCGCACCAGCCAGATGCTGTTACGCGCCGAAAGCCTGACCTTAAACGCATTGTGCCTGCTGCCGCTCGTCGCGGATCCGGCATGGTACACAAGTGCCTGCGGGATATACCAATTCTCATAGCCGAGCCGCAATGCCTTGTAGCCAACGTCAATGTCCTCCAGGTAGGCAAAATGCCGCTCGTCAAACAGTCCGATCTTCTCAAGAATCTCCCTGCGGTAGATGGCAGCTGCCGCGCAGCAGGCAAACACCTTCTCCTGCCTGCCATAGCGCGTAGAGCGCTCCCCCTTCCCTCTGGCAAATGCCCATCCGAGCGCACTGTAGAAGTCGCCGGCATCATCAATCCTCGAAGGATCTGCCATCTGCACAAGCTTCGCGCAGCATGAAAATGCCTCCGGCCGCGAGACAATCGCGCGGTGCAGCTGCCCAACCATCTCCGGGTCGCAAACCACGTCATTGTTCAAAAGCAGCACAAATTCCCCGCGGCTGAGCCGGATCCCCGCATTCACCGCTTTGCAGAAACCGGTATTTTTGTGGTACGCGCGGATCTTTACCCTGGGAAAATGCTCCCGCACCCACGTAACGCTTCCGTCCGTGGATCCGTTATCGATCATCACAACCTCAAAGTCCTGATCCGTCTGCGCCGCAAGGCTGTCCAGGCAGCCCGCCAGGTACTGCATTCCATTGTAATTCGGAATAACAACCGTAATGCTTTTCATGGCTTCAGCGTATAATCCCATCGGTCCAGGGAGAAATTCGGGTTATAACACGGATCTCCCTTTTCATAATACTCCCGCCACCGATCCTTCATCAGGGCAGCTTCCTGCCGGTAGCGCTCTGCATTTTCCTTCGTGTACTCATCCCCCCGGCTTGCTGACTCATCATGGACGGCCCTGGCAAATGGATCATAGACATTCAGGAAGCCCGCCTGCCGAAGCTTCAGGCACAGATCCACATCATTGAATGCCACCGCAAGGGCTTCATCAAATCCGCCCACCATCTCGAAAGCACTGCGCTTTACCATCATCAGGGCAGCCGTCACAGCACTCAGGTCCTGCATCAGCGACGCCTTGTGAAGATATCCGGAAAATGCACCATCCATCCCCGTAAACAGGGAACCGGCAATGCCGCCGATCCCGACCACAATGCCTGCGGACTGGATCCTGCCGTCCGGGAAGATCA
>CAMORF010000389.1 GCA_946623485.1 uncultured Clostridia bacterium | reverse complement strand
CGTCTGTCACCTGCGGAATGATGGGTATAATCTGAAGCAGCCAACGGTTTTCGTGGGCAACCATTTTCTTCTTTCGCAAAGACAGCGCCTTGCAGTCACCAGAAGCGTCGCTTCAAAATATCAGCTGGCTGAACGGAGCAGAAAGAAAACAGATCTTCATGACCTTGCGGGGAAAGATGTGTGGATCGATGGTTTCAACACCATCATTACACTGGAAGTACTTTTGAGTGATTCTCTGCTCTTTCGGTGTATGGACGAGACCGTTCGGGATCTTGCGGCTCTCAGAGGCACATACAGGCTGATTCCCGAAACGGCGGAAGCTGCGCGGATGATGCTCGATGTGCTGCAGGAAGCCGGCGTGAGCAAGGTGAATATTCTGCTGGATGAACCCGTATCCAATTCCGGCAGGCTGAAGGCGCTCATTGCGGATGCTGCAGAGAACAGATATTCCTTTGCGTTGGATATCCGGATCCTTAGAGATGTGGACCGGGAGCTTTACGGGAAGGAATATGCGATCACATCTGATTCGATTATACTGGATCATTGCCCGAGCTGGGTGAACCTGACGGCGGAGTGCGTGAAGCGGACAGGAGGGAACACATTACAGGTGTGGTGACCATGAGAAAAACCGGGAATCTCCTTTTTTTGCAGATTGCATTACGTGCACAGCGGAAGGTATCTTACGCTCCGCGCGTCCTGGCAAGATCGCTGAGGCGTTTTGAACAGAATCTGCATACGGCAAGGATGGGGAGAATACGTGTATCAAATGCTTGTCTTTGACTTCCTGATCCTGAATCGTGACCGGCATGGTGCCAATTCCGGGAAGGCCTTGCCGGGTTTTCATTGCAGGCGGGAGGACATGGAATTACAATAGCGGATGACGGCTATGTTCCGGTCAGTGTGCTGCGCAGCAGCGGAACGCCGCTTCCGGTCACGGCTGCTGACTTTATAGCATATTTGCAGGAGGAACTGATCGATACTGCCGAAGCTGCAAGGATCATAGGATGCACCAGGCAGAACATTCAGGATCTGGTCAGACGCGGCAGAATCAGGCCTGTGAAGACGCTCAGGAATAATTTTCTGTTTCTGAGGAGTGAAATTGCCGGGATATCCGATCCTTTGCGGCAAGAACGCCGAAGCGTTCTTGAACAGCTTCAAAGTCTGTAAGGCCAAAGCATGCAGGCTCCGGGCCTGGAACGCAATGCTTTCTTTACAGCATTAAAGGAGGATCATAAATGATCAGGAATATTGTATTTGATATCGGAGGAGTCCTTGCGGACTTCAGGCTTATGGAGTTTCTTACGGAAAAGGGATTCGATGTCCCTATGATCAAAAGGATCCTCAAGGCATCTGTCATGAGCCCGTATTGGGGAAGCTTTGAGAGGGGCGAACTGACCGAGGAGGAGACGCTTCGGGGATTTGCCAGTCTGGATCCGGAAAATGAAGGGAATCTCAGAGCGGCCTTTTCCAATATAGAAGGCATGCTGACCATGAGGGAATACGCGATCCCTCTGGTAAAAGCCATGAAAGAAGCGGGTCTGCATGTATACTATCTGTCAAATTATTCGAAGAAAGCCTATGACGAGTGCGCCGGCTCTCTCGAATTTATGCCCTATATGGACGGGGGCCTGGTCTCATTTCTTGCAGGGAGGACCAAACCGGATCCGGAGATGTATCGGATGTTCCTTCTGAAGTACGGACTTCGGGCGGATGAGTGTGTCTTTATAGATGACACAGAAGAGAACGTGGAGGCGGCAAAAGCACTCGGCTTCTCCGGAATCGTTTTTCATGATTATGAGGACCTTCTCCGGGCGCTCAGTGATTTAGGCCTTACAGAATTGAACAAAACTTTACGGTGATTCAATCTGCGAAGAGCTGACTTGTATAAGGGACGAATATCCGCCGCTGCATAACCGGCGGTTACCTTGACCTCCTCTTCGGCATTTTCAGGTGCGACATCGATCCCGGCGCTCTTTGCATTTCTTATTATATCCCGGCGGTATACGGCAGGAAGCACAGTTGCTATAATAAAAGAAGGGAGCAACTTCATTAATCATAATCGACAAAGAGGTGGAATATGAGCTTTTCAAAAGATTTTTTGTGGGGCGGCGCGACCGCTGCCAATCAGTGTGAAGGCGGATGGATGGAAGGCGGCAAAGGCCTCAGCACCAATGACGTGATTCCTCACGGCAAGGACAGATTCCCGATCATCCGGGGCGACATGATTGTATCGAAGCCGGATGCGGATCATTACTATCCCGCTCATCTCGGTATAGATTTCTATCACCATTATAAAGAAGATATAGCGCTGATGGCAGAGATGGGCTTTAAGTGCTTCCGTATGAGCATTAACTGGACACGCATTTTCCCGAATGGAGATGATGCGGAACCCAATGAGGAAGGTCTTGCATTCTACGACAGTGTGTTTGACGAATGTCTTAAATACGGTATCGAGCCGCTCGTATCCATCGTTCACTTTGACGCTCCCATGCATCTCGTCGAAACGATCGGAAGCTGGAAGAGCAGAAAAATGATCGATCACTTCGTC
>CAMORF010000388.1 GCA_946623485.1 uncultured Clostridia bacterium | reverse complement strand
AAACCGCGTATTTACAGCAAATATTGCAAGTTATTATATTAACGAGCAGACACTAAATAGTTACATATTGTGTTTATTCATTTCACAACCGCTCCTGCCATGCCCTTGTATCATGGCGGCTTCGGAAAGGGGGATTCAGATATGGCGCAGGTCGATCCAAAGCTTCTTGAGATGGCTGAGGTTTTCCGTATTCCCAAAAGCGCAAAGATGAAGTATATTATCCTTCCGGCCAAGGCACCCGGTCTTTCGAAGATGCTGACAAAAAAAGGAAAGAGGTTCGATAAGAAATGACCATACAGCTTCAGGATATCTGTAAGTCTGTCTCCGGCAAGGAGATTCTGAAAAATATCAACTGGGAGATTGCCTCGGAGGATTGTTTCCTGCTCACCGGGCCTGCCGGCAGCGGGAAAACCATGCTTCTTCGTCTGATCCTCGGCCTGGAAAAGCCGGACAGCGGATCCGTGAACCTGCTGGGGGATTATAAATATGCTTCCGTCAACGCAGGGGTGGTTTTTCAGGAAGACCGGCTGTGCGAGCAGTTCTCGGCAATCGAGAATGTTGCCATGGTCAACGCGCGCCTGTCTGAGACGGTGGCCGCTGAGGAGCTTCTGAAGTTTCTCCCCCAGGAGCGCCTGTCCCTCCCGGTCTGTGCGCTCAGCGAGACAGAACGCCGGCTTGTCGTCATGATCCGTGCCTGTATCATCCCTTCCGACCTGCTGCTCCTGGATGAGGCGCTGCGCGGGATGGACCATGGCCTTCGCCGCAGGGTCATCTCCTATATCCGGGACAAAGCCGGGCACAAAGGAATCGTGTTCGCACAGCGGGATGACACAGACCTGGAATTCTGCCGCAGGTTTTCTCTCTGAATCCCTGCGGTCTATGACCGGTTCCTGACAATGTCAGTGATGTTTGAGCCGTGCGATCGAATCAACAGACAATCATGCTTTTCGTTCTGGACAATGGGGAGTGATGAATCGTTCCCCTGTTTTGAAATATGGAATCACTTTTTGAAATATGGAATCACTATGAAACGATCAAAGAAAAAATCCAGCAGTTTTACGCACCAATACGTGATTATCTTCGGGTTGCTGCTCGCCGTGGCGAACCTGCTTCTTGGCATTGTGCTCATCCAGCGCTCTACCGCCACGGTCCGCAACCTGATCCGCAAAAACATGCTGAATCTTTCCAACACTGCCGCCAGCCTGATTGAGGGTGACGAACTTGCCTCCCTCACGGAGGAAAACGTCGGATCCCAGGCCTACCGCCACATTCTCGAAGAGCTCACCGCTTTCCAGAACAATGTCGATATCGAATATATCTACGCGGTAAAGCCATGCAGCGACGGCACATTTATCTTTACTGTGGACGCTGACCCGGGTGATCCGGCGCAGTACGGCGAGAAGGTTCTGGTCACAGATGCACTCATTTCGGCCGCGCAGGGAACTGCTTCCGTGGACGACTCCCCAGCCGCGGATGAATGGGGCAACTTCTACAGTTCCTACAGCCCGGTCTATGACTCAAAAGGGGAGATTGCCGGCATTATCGGCGTTGACTTTGATTCAGAGTGGTATGAAAATCAGATCCGCTCCAACACTTCCCTGATCCTTGTGATCAGCGCGCTGTTCGTGCTGGTGGGCATTGTGGTCTTTATTCTGATCAGCAGAAGGCTGCAGGCCCGCTTTACGGCGCTGAATCATGAGATTATCACGCTGGCAGAGGACATCGATTCGCTGACCCGGGAGCTCACCTCCGATGAAGGGTATATTTCCAGCCTTTCCGAACTGGAACAGTCCGGCCAGGACATGCCGGATCATACTGCGTCTTCCGGCAGCACGGACAGCTCCGGCAAAAGCGGCCAGCCCGGTTATGATGAGATTGAAGAACTGAGCCGCAAAATCCGTTCCATGCACAGCGAGATGAAACGCTACCTGGAATATGCCGAGAGAAGAGCCGTGACTGACGCGCTCACAAATGTAAGCAATACCACAGCCTACCGCGGCCTGCAGGACCGCCTGAACAAAGAGATCGCCGAAGGCACCGCCAGCTTCTCCCTTGTCATCTTCGATATCAATGACCTGAAGATCACAAACGACCGGCACGGGCATGTCTACGGCGACCGGATCATCCACAGCGCCGCCAATGCGATTGCCTCTGTCTTCGGAACCAGAAACACATTCCGCATCGGCGGGGATGAACTCCTGGCCGTTACCTCCGGGAAAGATCTGGAAGAAATGAACCAGCTGGTCGCCCAGGTGGAGGCTGCAGTCTCTGCCTCCAACGGCATGGAAAACACCCCTGGCCTCGTCCTGTCCCTGTCCAAAGGCTTCGCCATATACGAACCCGGCAAGGATACCTGCTACAAGGATGTTTTTGTCCGCGCAGACGAATGTATGTACACTGATAAGCAGCAGTACCACTCCGGGAAAAAGCGTTCTATGAGATAATTCCAGTTCTTCCATCTCTCGATCAGTCAGAATCTGATTGTGCTGAATCACAATAGGAATCGGAATCTGTATTTCATAGATAGATTTACCAGAACAGCTCAGGATCACGGAGACCAGGCAATATG
>CAMORF010000387.1 GCA_946623485.1 uncultured Clostridia bacterium | reverse complement strand
TATCACCAGTTCTTCAAATGATATTCCAGCCGCTTTTGCAGACGCCGGCAATGCGCTGGTCGCAGTCAGTGCGGGCAATGTATTGACTTCAAGTACGGCTGGTCCTTTCCATGGATTCCCCGATCTGATCGATGTGGGGTGCGTCCAAGATGAATGCTTCATTCAAAGCGTTGCTTCAGCGTTTTGTGACTCTGTCGGCCTGCGGCGTCGGCTTTTTTGCAGCGCGCAGGAAAGCCGTGCTGATCGTGGAATAGAGCAGATAGGTGATCAGCGTCCCGAAGCAGACGTCCGACAGGAAATGATTTGTCATATGGATGCGGTTATAGCCGTACAGCAGAACGAACGCACAGGCAAAGCCAAATGCGATCCAGTTTTTCTTTTCGCTGCGGTTCCTGCATACGTCCGTCAGCATCGGCAGCGAAAACATCATGCTTGCGATCGTCATATTCCCGCTGGGCCAGCTTTTGAAATTATCGTCGCTGCCCGCCAAGTTTGGGATCATCTGCCACCAGTTCCGGAATTCCGAAGCAGGATCCTCCAGCGTGATGAGATATTTGTATCTCGGCCGTGACGCCACCTGCTTCAGCCATACATTCACGTTGTCTGCGGCGATCCCCGCCACAAGAATAGCGGCGCCAACAGCGATCAGCTTGTCGGGATCGCTTTCGTCCAACAGCCGCAGCATGACAAACGGGATCCAGATGTATAAGACGACCCAGAACAGCCAGCTTGCGACGGATAGGGCCGGCGAGCTTACGCCTGCTTCATATCCGAACAGTGCCCGTACGGCTTTCCCGTTGTAGCTGTTGGAATAATAGACGGCCATGAAGCAGGAGAGCAGCAACAGCGTCCACGCCAGCTGGCGATATTGTCTCCCTTTCTTCTTCAATCCGACAAACAGGCAAGCTCCCGCGGCCGGATAGAGACAGTAAGAAAAATATGAGCCGTAGGTGGCGAAAAACGCCCCGATCTCCGTCTTGTTTGCCAGCGCCGCATTGATCTGAAAATCGCGGAAGGATCCGATCAGAATCCCCAGCACACAGACAGCGATCACTGTCCAGAATCCTGCTGATGGCACGGCCATTACTGTTTTCTTTCTCATATCAACCTGTTTCCTTGTTTATCCGATCAGTCTGGCATTGGCATGATGCTTCGGGTGATATTTGAGTCTGACCTGCTGGCCCACTTCAAGACCTGATCTTGGATTGGACAGGACACCCTCGACCTCTTCTCCGTCCTCAATGCGATAGCGCGCATAATAATGTAAGGCGATTTCATCCGACCCGCCTACGTCCTCGATGCGGGAGATCACGCCGGTGGTCTCGATCCCGTTTTCTTCGATTTGATTTTTCATCCGCCGGGAGACAAGATAGATGACCGCGCAGATGACGGCAAAACCGACCCACAGAATAAGGCCTTTTATATCCATATCCGTTACTCCGTTTCTTCCTGTAACAAGAACTCAGTTGTTGTTTTCACGGCGGGCTGTGAGCATCTTCTGCAGCTGGATCACGATGGCCACCACGGTCTTCTCATGCTGCGGCTGATACAGGTCGATGCTGTATCGATCATGCATGGAAATCATTTTTTGCCCGATGGAGGCGATCGGATCGCTGTTCTGGTCAAAGAGTGTAAAATTCAACCCAATGACATTACCCTGGAGCTGCCAGCCCAAGCCCTCAATGTTCGTGATGTCCCGGACCACATGGAAAAGCTCGTTGGACAGGGTGAATTTCTGCCCGTCCGCCATGGTGATAAAGTGCTTTTCATGCAGGCTGATCGGCTTTTTCTCCAGGTGCGCCACCTGCGCGCCGGAGGCGTCGAAGATGTCCGTCTTGCCCTTGATGGCAATGACCGAGGACTTTGTCCAATACAGCGTCTGCCCCTGCTCGTTTTTGACCTCGATTTTTTGGTGCAAATCGCCGGGATTCAGCTCCGTATACAGCGAGCAGGCAGGTACGCCGTATTTTCCCGTGTTGTTTTCATTTGGGCCTTCGCCCGCAGCATGAAAGCCGTTAAGTCTTGATAAAATACCCATGTGCGTTTTCCTTCCAAATAAAAATCTATATTGCTTTTAATGATCGTTTCCGTTCTTCCCATCGCTTTGCAATCCATGCGGACAGGACGATCAGCGCTGCGCCAATGCCGTATATGACCGGCCAGGAGAAAGAAAACTCCAGCAGGTAGCAGAAAATGCTGTCGATGAAGCCGAGGACGCACCAGTGAATGAGGTAGATCTGCGTCAGGTTCCGGCTCATCTCCAAAGGTATCCGCAGCTTTTCGGCGGGAACGCGTTTCAGTAGGAAATAAAAGGCCGAGAGCAGCGTCAGGTCGATGGACAGCAGCCCCGCTGCCTCCAGAGGGCTCAGCGCGTAATACACCCGATCCGGGCAGAGAAACAGCGCGCCGAAGTGAAAACTCGCCGCGAGGTATGCGGCCATGACACAGCCGGACACAAGCAGCAGCCGCTTGTAAAGGCGGTCCCGATCCTCCGCGGCGTGCAGGATCGTGCCGAACAGCAGCCCCGCCGCCACGAAGACATACCAGTTGCAGAACACGAAGCAGGAGGCCTCCCAGG
>CAMORF010000386.1 GCA_946623485.1 uncultured Clostridia bacterium | reverse complement strand
TAATTTTTACGGTTATCTCATGATTCACCTGAAAAAACAACGTGTATATCCTGCGTGTTCTTCCAATCATACCCGGAAAACGGACTCTCGTCCTCCTTCTGATGGATGATGATATCCTTCAGGCGGCTGCAGCCTGCTACAATTCCCTTTCCTGTTTTCCTGACCGAAGCCGGTATCTCAAGGCTTGCCAGATCTGTCAGGACGAAGCAACTGTTCCCGAATTCCTCCAATGTCTCCGGCAGGCGCAACGAGGAAAGGAATATGCACTGGTAAAATGCTTTGTTCCCGATCTTTCTGATTCCGTCCTCGATATAAACAGACTGAAGGCTGGACGTTGAAAACAGCTGATCGCCGATCTGCGTGATCTCCAGGATCTCATCCCCACGTTTGATATAATGTGGAATCCTGATCTGCGGCCCTTTCAGGTTGAGCACCTGTCCTGTAACAGGGTCAGTCAAGGTATCATTCAAAAGCTTTGATGTAAGCACTACATTGTGCCTGACAGGAGGCATTTCAAACAGCATCCCTCCCGGCGTATGGGCTGGATCCGTAACCGTATTTTCCATTGTGCATGATACCAGCTTCCAGTTCCCGGTGTTTTCTTCCGTCACCTCCCACCGGGTACCCTGCGGCAGACGGAACACTGCCTGAGATCCGCTGTACAGGGTGAAAGCACCCTGCGCATCCGTCGCATCTCCTCCCATATCCTCTCTGGACTGAGGATCACGGATGCGGAACGCAATTCTCCCCGGGCAAAAGAGTTCATCCCCGAACTGCTGCCTGATCCTGAAACGAAACGGCTGATCGGCTTTCACATCCGTCTGCTTTTCCACGACCAGTGTCTGCATATCATTTTCATTGATGAAAGTATTGCCCTCGCATCTGACAAGCATCCCATAAGATGGATCGGAAAGATCCATTACTTCCCGGATCTGCAAATCCCCCTCCTGGGCTTCATGCGTAAAGTAATAGAGCTGTGTCCTGACGCGCCCGTCAGAAATCGCAATGGGAAAGACCCACTGCCCGTTTACGCCTCCTCCTGCCTGCGGACTCTCCTTCTTTACCCGGATGATCCCGTCTTCTCCTGTCTGATTCAATACGGATTGAACAGGGATACCGCCTTTGACCTGGGTCCAGTCCACGCCGCCGGCCGCATGCCAGGCTCCCTGTGAATAACGTTCCAGGCAAAATGCAAGGACAGCCCCTTCCGGAACTCTATCCCATCCGTCAGATGACGACAGAAGGTCTTTCCGCACAAGAGATTCCTGCCCGATATCTACACTGTGGATCTCGTTGACAAAAACCATGTCAGATACCTCCTGTGAAGCCTCTGCGCTCAACTGCCTTCCCTCTCCCGGAGACAGACATACTGTTCCGTAGACTGTATGATCCTGAATGGCAAGTCCGTTCCTTGTCTCCGTCACACGCCATAAGCCATTCGGCTCCAAACCGGAAAGAATCACAGTCTGTCCTTCTCCGATGCATACAAGCCCGTCCGGAACCTCACATCGCAGCAGTGCTCCTTCCGATGCATCCGCGATCTCCAGCATTCCGGAATAGGGGGCAAAAGCACCGCTGTCATCCGATACCTCAATCAGGAACACGCTCTTCAATGAAGAAGCTCCCTGGCAGTTTCTTTGCTCCGTCAGATACCTTCCTGCCGCTTCATCGCCAGGCATGGCGCAATACTGCTTCCGGAACATTCCCTGGCAGGACTGCCCGTTGATGAACAAAGCCCGTGAAAGATCCTCTCCTCCATCGCCGAAAACGCCGCTTTGCGGCTTTCCCCCGGCAGGATAAGCCTGGGGACAGGAGGGATCCGGCGTCTCCGTTACCCTCCACTTGCTGCCTTCCTCGGCAACATCCGGAAAGGTTGCGCTCATCCCTGCCGAAAGAGAAAAGTGCCCACTTGCATCCGTCCGGCCTTCCTGCCCGTCCGATGTCAGATATAAGGCATCCGGAACCGCTGCCATCTCCTGTCCCGCAGCTGCGGTTTCAAGGAGGAAAGAGAACTTTTTTCCGAAGGTGTCCTCCCCCTGTGAAGCATCTTCTGCGAAAGTCGGACTGAAGTAAAAGAATAACCCTTCATTCATAACCTTGCTCATTCCCCAAATCTGGAAGGATGCCTGTGAATAACCTGTATAGGTTTTCGAGGTTCCCGCCTCAATCACCCCTGTAAAATAATCAATCCTTTGATTTGCGCTGATGACATAAAGCCGTTCATTGTGGCTTAGGTCAATCCGGCGCGGGAAGGTAACCGTGAATCCTGCCATCCCCTCCGGTGCGCAGGAAAAAAGGTTCACGGTTCCGTTTCCGGCCGGAAACATGCCGGGATAACCAGGTGTACAAACAGTCGTGCGGTTTTGATGCGTTCCAGCCAGGACAGTCTTTGTGACGCACAGGCTTCTTTTCTTCCAGCTGTTTTGAATCGTGACAAACCTCCGGCTTCCAAGAAGCGGCATGGCAGCCGCCTGGATCCCCTGATTGACAGCTTCATAGTTCTCAGGCAGGTCGACTTCCTGGATGACATAGGTCTTGCCCGCCTGAAGATGCTTCAGCACCGCATCCTTCCCCGCGCAC
>CAMORF010000385.1 GCA_946623485.1 uncultured Clostridia bacterium | reverse complement strand
CGCTAAGCGCTTCTCCCATTATTAGATTGTCGGGTCTTATTCTAACGGAATCAGGAAAGGCTTGCAACTGTTTTCATGCTCACGCCGGTGCAGATAAAACGCATTTGACTGATCACCTGATCCTTGTTCGCAATGACTCAAACTTTTTAATCAATCAAGTTTTGGTCATTAACAACTCAAACTTGATTATTTCGCAGGTTTGAGGTACTATAGATAACATAAAGGAGGGCTGCATATGGCAATCAGAGATTACTCACTCAAGCCCAGGGACATTTACCTCAGACAATTAATCGCCTTTCAGGATACAGAGCCTGTCAAGGTAGTCACGGGAATCCGCCGGTGCGGCAAGTCGAGCCTGCTCAAGCTGATGCGTCAGCATCTTTTAAACACCGGTTTGTATCCGGAGCAGATCCTGTCCATGAACTTTGAATCCATGGAATTCAGGGAGATGGATGCCGGAAGCTTTTATCAGTATGTCAAAGAACGGGTGCCGGATGATAAGCGGATGTACCTCTTCTTCGATGAATTACAGCGGCTGCCCCATTGGGAGGATGCAGTAAATTCCTTCCGTGTCGATTTCGATTGTGACATCTACATCACCGGCTCAAATGCTTACCTGCTCTCTTCAGAGTATTCCACATACCTCTCAGGCAGGTATGTGGAGATAAAGATGTATCCCTTGTCCTTCCGGGAATTTCTGGATTTTCATGGATATGTGATGGAGGAATATAAGACTCCCTCCGGAGCGTTCAGGAAACGGGCCTACGGCAAGGATGCCCAGGCCGTCGAGATGAACGACCTGTTTGAGGCTTACATGCGGTATGGGGGCATGCCCGGGATTGCTGATGTCGGGCTCGAGCAGGACAAGGTAAATGTGCTGCTTGACGGTATCTACTCAACTGTCGTTGTGCGGGATATCCTGGAGCGCGAACGAAGGCGGGGCCAGAGACAGATCACAGACGCCGAATTGCTCAGAAAGGTGGTCCGCTTTCTTGCGGACAACATCGGAAACAGCACTTCGCTGAATACCATCAGCAACACTCTTGTCAGCGAAAAGCTTCTGGCAAACAGAACCAGGCAGGGAAAACCAGCCACACAGACAATCGCGGCCTATGTCGGCGCACTCAGAGAATCATATCTTTTCTACGATATCAAACGCTATGACATCAAGGGAAAGGAAGAACTGAAGACCCTTGGAAAATACTATATCGTCGATACAGGACTTCGTAATTACCTGCTCGGCTACCGGGATCTGGACACCGGCCATGTGATTGAAAATATCGTTTATTTTGAGCTGCTGCGCAGGGGATACGATGTCGCCGTCGGCAAGGTGGGAAGCAAAGAGGTGGATTTCATTGCCACTAAAAATGATGAGAAACTCTATTACCAGGTAACAGATGAGATGATCGCAGAATCTACCCGTGCAAGAGAGTTAGCGCCACTGATGGAAATCAGGGATAACTATGAAAAGATCGTGCTCGCGAGGAACGTGAGCTCAACCGCACCGATAGAGGGAATCAGGATTCGCAGGCTGGCGGATTTTCTTCTGGACAGCAACTGATCAAAGGTAAGCGTCAAATACATAATAGGGAGGAGGTTGTCCGGTGAACGTGTGTATCACATTCACCGGACAACCTCCTTTCATGATCGCGGGATCTGCAGCGGGATCAGATGGTTATGCTTTTGGCGCTCCTCTCAAAGAAACCCATCAGGCTTACCCTTCTTCTCACTCTTCCTGCAGAATCCCTGCTGAAAACTACAGTCATTGTAACGATTCATGCACCGCGCTTCGTATTGATCCTCCTCCTGCGGAGCACCAGGTAGATCGCCGCGAGACCGGACATCAGCATCGTCACCATCATCGGCACGACCGGCGTTTCATCACCGGTACGGACAGCCCCCTGCTCGCCGTTCTGGTTCGCTCCACGGTTCTCCCCGTTCACGTCACGGTTCTCGCCCGCAACGCGGCCAGGCTTCAGCTTATTGATGACCACCACTTCCGATTCATTCAGATCTCTGTAGGTCAGTCCATTTCCTTCCACGATCACCTGGTAATTGAAGGAATCCATTCCCGCGACCTTATTGCCATTCTCATCGACCTCCGCGATATAGAACGCGGAAGCATACGGCAGGTCTCTCAGCACCGCCGCGCCCTCGGACGCATCATCCAGCGAGATACGCAGGATATCAATGCCCGGAATGCGCTTCGTGCACTCCTCATCCGAATACAGAGCGATGTAGAATGTATCCTTCACCTTCAGTTCATTTCCATTGCTGTCCTGCACCTTCTTACGGACCGACAGCTGGACATCCACATGCTCGCCAAGGACGTTCTGGGAAACCGTGTTCTTGATGACCGCAGCTCCGCCGTTGTCACCCTTTCTCAGCTTCACCGTTCCGCCCTCAATCTGGACCTTTCGGATCCCTGTGCCGGAAGTGATCGGAGTACCGGACTCCGTCGTCTCCGCTACATAATAGGTTCCGTTCGGCAGATCATCAAACGTCACAGTTTCCGTATACGCATTTTGCAGGGAAAGCGGCTTTACATCGGATACACGTGTCGTCAGATCCGCATCCTTGA
>CAMORF010000384.1 GCA_946623485.1 uncultured Clostridia bacterium | reverse complement strand
CCGGAATATAAGCCCGTACCTGGCGCAGCCTCAGGTTGTAGCTGGCATTCAGCATGCCGCAGTAAGCATCTCCTCTGCCGTCGGACAGATCGTCCTGGCTCTCTTCCGCAGCCGCTACAAACATCTTCGGTCCCTCGAAATGCTTCGCAAGCAGCGTCTCGGAAATCTCCGGCCCGAAGTTTCCAAGGTAAACAACAAGGGCATTGCACCCAGCCTTCTTCACATCCTCAAGCGCCTCGACCATCTGGATCTCGCTCTCAATGATACATACAGGACACTCATAGATGTCCTCTGCATCATACTTTGCAGTATATGCCTCTACAAGCGCTTTTCTGCGGTTGATCGCAAGAGATGCCGGGAAGCAGTCGCGGCTGACGGCTACGATACCGACCTTTGCCTTTGGAATGTTTGTGAACATGTCGAATTCCTCCTCTTTTTCATCTGTATTAACAATTGTTTCATATATACCCGCGAACGAAGCCCTGTGGATTCACAAAGCTTCTTCGCTGTAATATCAAATCTGTTGCTCAATAATAAATGCGCAAGAATTCTGCAGTTCTTTCTTCGATGCTGCAAGGCTGGATGAGGGCACATAGCGGGCTATGCAACCGAATCCCGCCCTGCGGGATCGGAGAAAAAGACAGGAAAGATGCACAGTTCCTGCGTGACAGCTCTTTACTGGATCTGCGGGAATACCTGCTTCAATGCCGGATAGATCTGCCTGAACTGCTGATACCGCTTTTCATACTTCTCACGCAGCACGGGATCCGGATCCACATACCCCGTAATCTTCACGATCTTCTCGCACGCGGTCCTGACATCCGGGTACTCTCCGCAGGCAACCGCCGCCAGCATGGCGCCGCCCATGGACGGGCCTTCTTCGCTTCCCGGGAATTCAAGGCGGATGCCCAGGATATTCGCCGCCATCTTCCTCCAAAGCGGACTCTTCGCGCCGCCCCCGACAATCGTGCTCTTTGTCACGTGAATCCCAAGGCTCTTCGCGACCTCCAGGGAATCCCGCAGGCCAAAGATCACGCCTTCCAGGACTGCCTGGGTCATATCACTTCTGGAGGTATCCATGGTCATGCCCACAAACGTTCCCCGCGCCAGCGGATCATTCAGGGGGCTCCGCTCTCCCATCAGGTAAGGCAGGTAGAAGACATGGTTCTCTCCGAGCTTGTCATCCGTAATCTGAGCCTGCTCCGCCGCGTAATCCTTTGTATGCAGGATCTCCTCATTCCACCACTTGTTGCAGCTCGCAGCCGAAAGCATGCATCCCATCAGGTGGAAATGCCCATCCGAATGCGCAAAGCTGTGAAGGGCGGTATGCCCGTTTGTCGGGATGAAATGATCTGACGAGATAAACAGCGTCCCGCTCGTTCCAAGGGATATGTTGCACTTTCCTTCTCCGACCGTTCCGGTACCGACTGCGGAAGCTGCGTTATCCCCGCCGCCGGCAGCAACCACCACATGGTCAGAAACCCCCAGCTCCCGGGCAAGTTCCGCCTTCAGGGTGCCGATCTTTTCATAGCTCTCATACAGGTTCGGAAGCTGCCTTACCGAGATGCCGCAGACCGCGCACATCTCCTCGGACCAGCACTTGTGCGCGACATCCAGCAGCAGCATGCCGGAAGCATCCGAATAATCCGTTGCAAATGTGCCTGTCAGCCGATAGGCAAGATAATCCTTCGGCAGCATGATCTTCTCAATTCTTGCGAAATTCTCCGGCTCATGTTCCTTCACCCAGAGAATCTTCGGGGCGGTAAAGCCGGCATATGCGATATTCGCCGTATGCTTTTCCAGGACATCCTTGCCGATGGCCGTGTTCAGGTAGTCCGTCTGCACCATCGTCCGGCCGTCATTCCACAGGATCGCCGGCCGGATCACCTGATCGTCTTTGTCCAGTATGACAAGCCCGTGCATCTGCCCGCCAAATGAGATGCCGGCAACCTGGCTCTTATCCTGACCGTCAAGCAGTTCCTTCAGACCCGCAACAGACTGCTCATACCAGTCTTCCGGATTCTGCTCTGACCAGCCCGGATGCGGGAAAGAAAGGGCATATTCCTTCGAAACAATCTTTACGATCTTTCCGCCGGATTCCATCAGCAGAAGCTTTACCGCGCTTGTTCCGAGATCCACTCCGATATAAAGCATGATTCTCCCTCCTATGGATCTGTCGCGGAATTACCTGTATATCAACCTGCACAGGTCATTCTGCGGCAGCTCCTGATTACACGCAAACACCGTGACGTGTCGAACGGCA
Organism: uncultured Clostridia bacterium; assembly: GCA_946623485.1. Classification (GTDB taxonomy): domain Bacteria; phylum Bacillota; class Clostridia; order Lachnospirales; family Lachnospiraceae; genus Porcincola. Next base: position 352 of record CAMORF010000384.1, on the reverse strand, counting down.
CGGTTGTTCAAACGAAGCCTATATCCTACTTATCATAAATCATTCACAATCACATTTCAATCGATTGCGGAAAATTCCGCAATTATTCGCAACGCCCCGCAACTTCTGCCACGGCGCATCCGGCAGGCAGCCAGCTACGACGACTGAGGGCGCTGCGTGCCAGTGGCACGCGTTTCGCACCGACCGGAGCACTCCTTCCAAAACAAGAACCAACTTTCGCTGAGCGACCTGCCGGATATCAAAAAAAGCAGCCCGTTTCGGACTGCTCTCGCACACGATATCCAAAATTCAAATAGTGATAGACCGCACTGCCTCACGCCCCGGTGTGGTCTGACTGTGCCGGCAGATGCCC
>CAMORF010000383.1 GCA_946623485.1 uncultured Clostridia bacterium | reverse complement strand
TTACAACGTTGCTTAAAACATTGCTTACAAAAATCGCTTTACTGACAGTACAATAATTTTGACCTTTTGGCAATAGATATGTTATACTTGGATATCATCTAATCTTCACAGCTGCCCGGTTATGTTTGGCCGGGGTCTTGTGCAGGATCTGCACCCGTAACCATGTTTGATTTTAGAGTTGTAGAATTGATTGATAGGGAATAATTATGACAAAAGAAGAATATGTAACGTTAGCTGTGGCACAATTGCGCGAGCATGCGAGAAAGCTTGGGATCAAGGGGGTGTCATCCCTGCGGAAGAATGAGCTGATTGATGCGTTGCTTCATGCACAGGAAAGCCCGTCCCCGGATGGGGATCATCACCCTGCCCGGAAGGATGCAGGCCAGGGCAGTGAACCGCCTGCGGACAGTCCGTCAGAAGCCCGTTCAGAAGCGCTGACAGAAGCCCGTTCAGACGCTTCGGCAGAGGACCGTTCGGACAGTCCGTCAGAAGATCATTCAGAAGCGTTGACAGAAGACGCGTCTGTGATATCGCAAGGAGAAGGATCCGGAATACCGGCAGAAGAGAAAACCGTGACAGGCATGCAGGCAGCGAAACAATCTCCGGAAGAAGGATCCGGAGACATCCGTCCCGGGGCTGACAGAACCATGCACTCTCAGGGAGAAGAGATGCCAGGAAAAACCAGGCAGGAGCGCAGGCCGCTGCCGCAGCGCCAGGATTCCCATGCCCGGGTGATCGTGAGGCGCGGCCCGGGATCCGGCCAGGGCGCGCAGGGAAGAAGTATCCCCGGCCAGGCAGCCCAGGGAAGAATGGTACCCGGCCAGGCAGCCCAGGGAAGAATGGTACCCGGGCAGCCAGTTCCGGGAAGAATGGCTCCCGGCCAGGCAGCCCAGGGGAGAGCAGTTCCAGGCCAGGCAAAGGTGATCCGTCCTTCAGCGCCGATGACAAGAGGAGAGATGCATCAGTCCAACCCGCAGCCGAAGGCAGAGCCGGTCGAGAGCCTGCAGGACCGGATGGACCAGGATCGTCCGCCGATGGAACTCAAGCAGCTGGATTCAGGCAATGAAGTCAGCGGCGTCCTTGAGGTCATGGCCGACGGGTATGGCTTTATCCGTTCCAATAATTACCTTCCGGGGGAGGATGATGTCTATGTATCCCCTTCGCAGATCCGCAAGTTCGGTCTGAAGACAGGAGATATTGTCTGCGGTAATACGCGGGTCCATGCACAGCAGGAGAAGTTTTCCGCGCTGCTCTTCGTGAAGCTGATCAATGGCTGCACGCCGTCAGAAGCCGCGAAGCGCTATGATTTCGAGAACATGACCCCGGTCTTTCCCAATGAACGGCTGAGAATGGAACGGACAGGCCGGGAAGTGGCAATGCGGATCGTGGATCTGCTGGCTCCGATCGGAAAGGGGCAGAGAGGGTTGATCGTATCACCGCCCAAGGCAGGAAAGACAACGCTTCTGAAGGATATTGCCCGGTCGATCCTGCGGAACAATCCCGAGATGCATATTATCATCATGCTGATTGATGAACGTCCTGAGGAAGTCACAGATATCCGCGAAGCGATCGTAGGAGAGAATGTTGAAGTGCTGGATTCCACCTTTGACGAGACACCCGAACATCACAAGCGTGTCGCGGAGATGGGAATCGAGCGTGCCAGAAGGCTGGTGGAGCATTGCAGGGATGTTGTCATCCTGCTGGACTCCATCACGCGCCTTGCCAGGGCATATAACCTGATCGTTCCCCCATCCGGAAGGACACTTTCCGGCGGTCTTGACCCTGCCGCGCTCCATCCGCCGAAGCGGTTCTTCGGCGCTGCGCGGAACATGCGGGAGGGCGGGAGCCTGACGATCCTTGCAACCGCGCTGGTTGATACCGGCTCCAAGATGGACGATGTCGTGTACGAAGAATTCAAAGGAACGGGCAATATGGAGCTGATCCTGGACCGCAAGCTCTCGGAACGCCGCGTATTCCCCGCGATCGACATCCAGAAATCCGGTACCAGGAGGGAAGATCTGCTCCTGACGCCGGATGAAGGAGAAGCATCCTATGTCATGCGCAAAGCGATGAACGGGATGAAGGGAGAGGACGCAGTGGAACGGATCCTGGATATGTTCGCGCGCACCAGGAACAACGAAGAATTGATCCAGCGGGTAAAGCACTCCCATGTCGTTTGATCTTCCGGAGGCACAGCAAGCTGCTGTACGCCTGAAACCCTGCAAAAAGGGGGAAAAAGGTGCGGGAATCGTGACAATAAGCACAATAACTTGTTTACACAAAGGAAAAACTGTGGTATACTCTACCAGAAACAGGCAGGAAGACAACTGTCTGATCGGATGCGTATGCTTTCCGCGTCTGTATCAGGCTTGCAGCTGCAGGCAGAGGATACCTGGCTGTTTGATCAAGAAGGATTTGAAAGGGGCGGTTCTATGGATAAGATCGTAATCACGATCGCCCGCTATTATGGCAGCGGCGGCAAGACTATCGGTGAAATGCTCGGAGAAGAACTTCATATTCCGTTTTACAACCGGGAGATTCTCCGGATGGCATCCGATGATTCAGGCATTAATGAAGCGCTGTTCGCTCAGGCAGACGAGAAGCTCAGACGGACATCTTTGTTCCGCATCGCGCGGAAAGCTT
>CAMORF010000382.1 GCA_946623485.1 uncultured Clostridia bacterium | reverse complement strand
GGATTGCCATCAATACCTGCAAGGACTATCGCCGCACGGCCTGGTTCCGCCATGTTGATACCCGTAAGGCGATTGAAGACCTGCCTGCCAGGCTGGTGTCTTCTGAGCCGGAAGACCGTACCCTGACATTGATTGTCATGGACTTACCTGAACGATATAAACAGATCATATTGCTGCACTATTTTCAGGGGCTGACACTGCAGGAAACGGCGGATGTGCTCGGGCAATCCGCAAGCACGGCACACCGCCGCCTGAAAAAGGCGGAAGCCTTGTTGAAAGACGCGCTGGAAAGGGGTGAAGCGCATGAATAACGAGATGATGAAAGAAAGGATTCAGCAAGCTCTGAATGCAGAATTATCCGGACTTCGTACTTCCCCCATGGAGCGTGACCGACTGTACGAAAACGCAATTGGAGGAACAAAAGTGAAACGGAAATTAACTGCCGGACTGGTTTTGGCGCTGGTCCTGGTATTGATGATGGCCGCGGCGGTTGCGGCAGTTCTGCTGACCCGGCAGGAGATCGTTGAACAGGTAGCTGTACCCATGGCGATAGAAAACGATCAGGTGACCGGAGTGGAAGAAAGCTACACGCCGGAACAACTGGCGCAATTGATTCAGGCGCTGAACGAAAACGGATTCACCATGGAAGAAAACAACCGGCTGATGCAGGCAATCCAGAACGGGCAGGGATACTGGGAGGAAGAAACGCTGATGGAAATCTGCCGTCAGGCATTCGGCGGGAACTTCTATACCTGGACGCTGGAACAGCAGGACTGGTATCAGCATCTGATGGTGGATATCGGCTTCTATGAATCTTATGATCCTTGCCTGCCCGGCGAAGGAAACATGAAGTATGAAGAAGCGGAAGCCTTTGCTTTCGCAAGGCTTAAAAAAGAATACGGAGAGGATCTGAAACCGGAAGACCGGGACATTTATACGCTGAGCCGGCAGTTCTATCACGATGCAGAAAATGCTGGCAAAGCGACCTGGAGCTTCACCCTTGATCCGAAGGATATTGATCATGGCATGTTCAGCATCCGCTTTGAGGATCAGGATCCGGAAGGAACCGCCTTCTGCCAGGCAGATATTCCGGATTGGTCAAAGCCATACACCGGCGACCGGCTGATGTCCCGGTTCCAGTCGGTATACTCCTGGTTCTACGGCCAATGGCCTCAATCCGCGTGGCAGCGCCTGCATGAAATGATGCAGAACGCGGAGCTGAAACCGGAAGACCTCAGCTATCCTGATTTCAGGGGCTATCAGATGACGGAGTATCCGGAACCCAGGGATAATGAAATAACCCGGGATGATGCTGTTCGGATCGCAAAGGAGGCCCTGAAGCTGGACCGTGCCGCGCTGAATTCTGCAGTACTGACGGAATATGAGGGCGATCGCAGCTGGATGGTTGGGCTGATCATCTATCGGTCGGACGATGGCTCCCAGGATGACGAAGCCGGCACTTATGTGATTACGACAGACAGCGAAACCGGAGAGGTAATGAGCCTGCGAAAAGCGACAAAGGATGACGGGGCCTCTATGGCATTTGTGCCGGAGAAAGCATACGCTGCCGCCCGTGAAGGCATCCTGCGGGGAGAAGATTACCTTCGCCTGGCGGCGGAAGCAATCAGGCAGAAGTATCCGGATGTGAATCCGCTGGATGAAAATGAATATGAAAGCAGGGACCGGGGCGGGGGCAAAAAGCACAATATCGTCTTTGTGACGAAATCGATCCGGCATGGAAACGCTTCAGCAGCGGTAGCTCCGGACGGAACCGTCAGTGAAGTGACCGCCGATGTTGAACCGCTGAACGGTGACAATCTGTTTTCCCGCTACACGGCGGTTTATGGATATTACGGCCAATGGGAACAGGGAATCTGGGTTAAACTCAGACAGGATATGGATACGATGGAGCCCTCGGGCATTGAAGGGAAACTCCTGAAGCTTGGCCGGTATCCGGAAGAGAGCTCTGTCAGCATTGATCATGTGAAGGCACAGGAACTGGCTATTAAGGCTTCGGGAAAGAGAACTGCAGAAATAAATACATGTGTGCTGATGGATGCGGAGCCTCACCCGGTATGGAAGCTGCGCGTTATAGCGGATGATCCGGCGGATCAGGTGATAGAGCTGGACGCGGAAACCGGAGAGGTGCTTGGGGTCGACATTTACAGGACAGATTATACGCCGTCCTATGTGCTCTATTCGCTGGAGAAAAACTGGCGCAGGCTGGAACTGGAAACAGACGGACCGGTGCAGATGGCCAAAAAGGCAATTACCTACAAATACGGGGACCTGTGGCTGGACTTCCCCGAATTGGATGTGGAGAACCCGGATGAATATGAAATCCAGCAGGAGGGCCTTACAGTACAATTTGTTGGCCGGTGGAAAGGAATGAAAGATTATCTGGTGGAACTGGACGACAACGGATCTGTGCTTCGCTGCGAGGAAACAGCGTCCAAATCCACAGAAGAGAGATCCTCTGTTTCAGAAAACACGGTGATAGAGGACTATTCCATCGCTCCCACACCGACACCGCAGCCGGACGGCAAGCCCTGGTTCTGGGGGATGGATTTCGCTCCGCAGGATTTCTGGGACCAGCTGGATAAGCTTTTCTTCACGCATGTCATGACAATGGATGACTATCCGGCAA
>CAMORF010000381.1 GCA_946623485.1 uncultured Clostridia bacterium | reverse complement strand
TCTTGTGATCAGTTTGTGCAATAATGTTGAATGATGTGGTGTGGTGGATACCCTTCATCTGGTTGGAGAGTAGCAGACTCAAAGGGGAAAAGAAATGAAAAAAATCATGATTCTGTTTGCGATGATAATGTGTATGTGCTTGCCGGCTTTTGCAGAGGAGACTGAGAGCGGCACAGAGTATTCGGAGAAAACGGTGAAAGTTCTCACCGACGGGAAGGAAGCGGGGGAGCTTGTCCTGCGCTTTTATGATGTGACGCCCAATGTGCCATACCTCGGGATGAATGAATACTCCACGTATTTGAAGAAGATGCCCTTATCGATGCAGGAAAAAGAGGACGGGACTTTCGTGCTTGAAAACGGGATCAGAGCGGAATTGATCTTTGATCCTGATGCCGTCACGATTACTGTCCCGGACTGGAATGCGTTCTTCGATATGCCGCTTCCTCTGGAAAACCAGGCCATTGGCTGGAAGGACACGGCCACCCGGTTTATACGGATCACGGATGTCGAGTTTGATAAAGAAGCCGCGCCGGTTACCCTTGATTTTGATGAGTACGGAATCCAGGTATACGCAGATGAAAGTGATATCTATCTTCCTGTCTCAACGCTCTCGAATATCATGACGGACACTGCGACAAACCATGTTCTGTACAATGGGGAGAACCTGTATGTGCAGAGAATGAGCCTTGACGGGTCTTCGCCGGAAGGGCTGTATGAGACCGAAGCACTCAAAGCCCAACTGCAGGGAGAGAAGCGGCCAGAGGATGTGGTAAAGCAGTGTTACGCAGACCTGTGTTTTAACATCGATAACTTCTTCGGACATCCCGGGAAGGCCCCGCTTGACGAAACCGTCGCTGAAATGGGACTGGATCAGGCGCTTGATTCTCTCGGAAATAAAGGAAAAAAGCTGAAGGCAAAACTACAGTCTGAGGATCTGTCCGAATACCTGTCGGCGCTGTATGAGGTATTGATGGTTTACCTGGGTGACGGGCACACCCTCTTTTCCGGTGCGAGCGCTGTCATTACCGAAAACGCAGAATCGGTCGATACCGTGTTTGGGCTCCCTCTGATCGGACTGGATTTCACTGCGGATCTTATCAGTAGTCCCATTTACATGAAGCAGGCCCTTCATGAGATTATAACGCTGCAGCGCAACGAGGCCTGGGGGAATGACACCTACCGCGAATCCGGGAATACGGCGATCATCCGTCTGGATTCCTTCATGCCAGATGAGGCTGCATGGGAGCTATATTACGAAGGCGAGGGCGACTTCCCGCAGGACAGCCTGGGAATTGTGCTCTCAGGGCTCAAAAGGGCATCGGAAAACCCGGATATCGAGAACGTGATTCTTGACCTGAGCTGCAATAGCGGGGGAAGCCCGGATGTGATGATGGCGATCCTTGCGGTTGCCACAGGACAGACGCAGCTGTACGGCATTCATAAGCTGACCGGCAGGAACATGACATTCACCTTTGAGGCAGACACCAATTTTGACGGGATTTATGACGAGAAGGACAAAGAGGTAAAATATGATTTCAACTATGGTGTCCTGGTCACCCGCCATGCCTTCTCCTGCGGCAACCTGTTTCCGATCATCGCGCAGGAGGCCGGCGCAGTGCTGATCGGGGAGCCATCCAGCGGAGGATCCTGCTGTGTCCAGGTCGGAACTGACGCGGAGGGCTTTACCTACATGATGTCCAGCGCCCAGTGGCAGCTGACGGACTCCGAAGGCAATGCGGTCGAAGGCGGATGCACGATTGACATGCCGATTGAAACAAAGAATAACAAAACTATAGACTCCATCCTCAGCGCATTTGGCGTAGATGAGGGACTTCCTCGATATGACAACTACTTTGATGATGCATATCTGGAACAACTGATGAATGAATGGTTCCAGGTGGAGGCACAGGAGGATGTTGCTGCCTGATTAACGGTCAAAATGCTGATCGGTACTCCCTCTAAGGACGGTCCCGTTAATTGCGGGGCTGTCTTTTTTACTTTATAGGCTTGAAACGGATTCTCTGGGACTTGGGGGAGTGTGGCTTGGAATCGCGCCTCAGCGGGACAGGATGGATAAGGTGTCTGAGATACTTGGTCTGCCGGATAATGTTGAGCCATTTTCGATTTTTGTATTGGGATATCCGGCCCAAGCGCGGGAACAGCAAGATAGATATGACGAGAGCAGGATTCATTTTGTAGAGTAGAAGGAGGTTTTTACAATGGATATTTCAATCGATAAGGCAAAAGGACTGCTTGAACAGGGAATGACAGAAGCGCAGGAGATGCTGAAAAACACTTCAAAGGTTGATGAACTGCTAATGCAGATGGAGAATGCGCTCGGGGGAGTACCTATGATAGGTGATACACTCTCCCAGGTGCCATTAATGATTTCCATGGTGAAGGGGTATATCACAAGGAATTATACGGAGGTATCTCCCAAGGTGATCTGTACCTTAATTGCAGGATTCATCTATGTGGTAAAGAAAAAGGACATGATCTCAGATAGTATTCCTGTTATCGGAATGGCCGATGATCTGGCCGTTCTGGGTCTGGCTTTGAAATTCTGTGAGCCGGAACTGAAGGCATATAGGGAGTTCAGGGATGGAGAGAAGGAGCCTTCGGTCTACAACTTTACAATAACAACAGGTAAG
>CAMORF010000380.1 GCA_946623485.1 uncultured Clostridia bacterium | reverse complement strand
TTCATGGAGCTGATAGCCGACTCAATATCATCGATCTGGGACTGGATCGTTGCCTTCTGTCGCTCCCTGGAAAGCGGGATCCGCTCGAACTGGCTGTGCCCGATGATCACGGCGTCATAATCGCCGGTCGCGATGCGGGAACAGAACTTCTTGCGGTTGGCAGGCTCGAAATCCTTCTTAGTCGCGACAAGGATGTTTGCGCCGGGATAAAGCCGCAGGAAATCACTTCCCCACTGTTCGATCAGGTGGTTGGGGACCACATAGAGGCACTTCTGGGCAAGCCCGAGACGTCTGCTCTCCATGCCGGCGGCGATCATCTGGAAGGTCTTGCCCGCACCGACGCAATGGGCCAGGAGCGTGTTGTCGCCATAAAGGATATGGGCGACAGCGTTCTTCTGGTGATCCATCAGGGCGATCTCAGGTGTCATCCCGACGAAGCGGATGTGGGAGCCGTCATACTCCCGGGGACGGATGCTGTTGAATAATTCGTTGTATTTCTTACATAGTGCCTCCCTTCTGTCGATATCGCGGAAGACCCACTCCTTGAAGGCTTCCTTGATCATTTCCTGTTTCTGCTGTGCCAGCATGGTCTCTTTCCGGTTCAGGACCCTGCGCACGTTCCCTTCCGCATCCTGCACGTTGTCATAGATCTTCGTGTCCCTGAGGTTCAGTGCATCCTCCAGGAGCCTGTAAGCGTTGACGCGGGTAGTGCCATAAGTGGATGTAACACGCGGGTTCCCATAGGAGTCCCGGTTCTTTCCTGAGATGTTCCACTGGCCGTTGACTTCGGCATAACGGACGTCGATATCCTTGCCGAGGAAGTACCATGGTGTCTTGAATGTCTCCCCCATGAACTGTGTGATGTACTCAGGGTCGACCCAGGTCGCGCCGAGGCGGACTTCGATCTCTGAGGCGTCAAGGTCTTTGGGTTGGACCTGCTCGAGAGCAGCGACATTTACCTGATATTCGGGATGGTTCTGCGCGAACTCTTTTGCGGTCCGGAGCTTTTCCCGGACATTGCCGGAGAGGTATTCATCCGCATTTTCATACCGGTCTGTCAGAGGATTTTTGAAGATGACACCAGTGAGTTCTTCTGTGATCTCTTCCTCTGTTTTCCCTGTCAGCTGCGCCATAAAAGGCAGGTCAACCCTGGCTTTTTCCCCGATGGAGAGCGCTAGGGCTTCCACAGCCGTATCCACGCTCGTGACCGGTTCCGGGCGGCGGATGGTACGTTTGGTGAAGATATCAGCCTTCCTGTCGAACTTCCCTTCTTCATCCAGGATCTCGAGGGATGCCAGGAGGCAGTAACTGGAATCCTGTGCAAAAGCCCTGCGGTTTGCATTGCTGCTGATGATCCCGTACTGTGCGGTATATTCGTCATAGCGGCGGTTCAGACGGCGCTGGACGGAAGAGACTTCCGCATCGCTCCTGTCCTCCAACTGAGCCTGCAGCAGCTCCTGAACGATGTCCCGCAGCTCGATCATGCCGAGGATGCGTTCTGCCGTTGTAGCCGGAAGATCCATGCGGTGCATGCGGGAGTTCTCACGGTAGTAGACATGGCCGTCGATATTGGTATAGCTGAAGTTTTTGACCGAAGGGTCCGCAGGGATCGAAAGATCCTCATCTTCCAGTTCAGAGTCCGTGATCTCCGGGGCGGTGATCTCCCCCTGTATATGGCTCATAGCTTCACGAAGCTGATCCGAAAGAAGTGCTCCATCAACTGGCTTTACTGTCACTTCCTGCCTTCCGTACTGTGTGTTTTCTGTTGTAAATTCTCCAAGTACCATTTCCGGATGTTCAGCAAAATAGCTGTTAACCGAATAGCCTTCCGGTGTCGTACCCAAATGTACCCAGGCGGGTTCTTCCAGGGACATGCGGTCCCGCTTCTGGAAAAAAAGGATGTCCGCCACGACGCCGGTATTTGCATTGCGCAGGAAAGCGTTATCCGGAAGACGGACCGCTCCCAGAAGGTCTGCCCTGTGCGCTATGTACTTCCTCACGGATTCATTCTGCTTGTCCATCGTGCCGCTGGATGTGACAACAGCCACTACTCCGCCGGGACGTACAAGATCCAGTGATCTCGCGATGAAATAGTCATGGATCAGGAAATTGTGCCGGTCATACCTGGAGTCCGCCACCTTGTACTGGCCGAAGGGCACGTTTCCGATCACGGCATCAAAAAAGCTGTCCGGGAAAGAGGTTGTCTCAAATCCCTGAACAGCGATGTTGTTTTTCTGATAAAGTTGTCTGGCGATCCTGCCGGATACAGAGTCGAGCTCCACACCGTACATGCGTATGTCTGACATGCTCTCCGGAAGGAGCCCCATGAAATTGCCGACACCGCAGGACGGTTCCAGCATGTTTCCGGAGGAAAGGCCCATCTGTTCCAAAGCTCCATACATGGCTTTGATCACGGTAGGTGATGTATAAAAAGCATTGAGCGTGCTCGCCCTGGCTTCCCGGTATTCCCCCGGATCCAATGCCGCGCGCAGCTCCTCATATTCCCCGTGCCATTCACTGTTGTTTTCATCGAAAGCCTGAGGGATTCCTCCCCGCCCGACGTACCGGGAGAGAACCTCCTGTTCTTCCGGCGCGGCGAGACGGCCTTCCGCTTCCAGTGTTTTCAGCATGTGGATAGCGTTCATGTTGGCCCGGAACTTGGT
>CAMORF010000379.1 GCA_946623485.1 uncultured Clostridia bacterium | reverse complement strand
CTGGAAGGGCTTGCTGCAGCCTACGCTGAAGCTCCCGACCTTATGCGGTTCCCTTATTACAATCCCGACCGGATGCTGGCACAGTTCCGGCACTTTGCCAAGGAAGCTGTCCCCTTCGATGCGCGGGATGGCTTTTCCTGGACGGAACACGGTATTTTCATTACGCAGGAAGAGGCGGATGCTTTTCTTGCTTCCGGCGGACCTTATTCCGACGGGAGAATTTCTACATATTCTTTTTTCCTGCGGCACGAGGATACCAGGGAAAGAGCGGATTATCTCAAAGACCAGTATGGCACCGGCGGAAGGAGCCATGCTCTCTCGGGCGCTGATGAATCCAATGCAGACTATAGTGCAAAGGGCATCGTGCTTACCAGAGGCAATGGGGACTCTCCTGCTGTGTACCGTATGAATTATACGCAGGCGGCGCAGAGGATCGACCGCCTGATCAGTCAGGACCGGTTTCTTACTGCGCAGGACTATGTCCGCATGCCTGCCTATGAGCGTGAACAGCTCGCCGCCGGAGTGATCCGCTTCTATACGGCAACTCCTCCGGTATCCGAGTGGCCGTTTACCGGAAGTATATTCGAGATGGATACCCGGAAGGAAGTTGCGGGGATGATAGAAGACCCGGAAAAGCTTCTCAGCCTTCTCAAAGATATGGATGCAAAGATGGCGGAGATACCTGAAACAGATGCCCGTTATCAGCTTCGTCTGGATGCATTGATGGATCTGCATGCTTATGCGGATGGAACTTATACCCTTTTTCCGCAAAAGAAACAGGAACTGAGTGTCCCCGATGCCAGACAGATGTCGCTTACGGATCTGTTCGAACTGAATGTTCCAGAGGAAGCAATGACTTCGGAAGCTGTGGTGACAGAAGAAGGAACAGACAGCGACAGGACTGAAAATGAAGAAACGGATCTGCAGAGCTCCGGTACAGAAGAAGCCGGTAATAAACAGGAACCGGCAGCTGCATCGGCAGATAATCCTCCCGGCTGGGCAGAACAGGAAATGTCACAGGAGTCTATGAAGCCGTTGTCTGAAGCTGCGGCAGCAGAATACAATGTTTTGAAACAACAGTATCCTGATGTCCTTATAGGCTTTGAACAAGACGGTAGTTTTGAGTTTTACGGGGAAGACGCCCGTACCGTGGCAGATGTCATGGAACTGGATCTGATGAAAAAGGAAATCCCGGGCGGAGCCGTGGATGTGACAGGCTTTGAAGCAGACCGATGGCAATCCGAACTGCAGATATTGTGGAGCAGCGGCAAGAGCATTTATCTGGCAGGATTGAATAAGGACGGCACTCACCATGAAGTAAAGTATCTGCGCGGTGAGGATTTTCTTCCTCTTAATGCAGAGATTAAGATCGATGACCGCGATTACAGGATCGACACGGTTGATTTTGTGAGCGGAACTGTTTCTCTGCAGGATATGACAATGGCAAGGGAGGCGCGGTATCCCGTATTCCGCAATGAATCGATCTATTATGTGCGCTCCTACTATGAGGAACAGTACCCGAATCTTCTTGAAACACAGAGACAGGAACAGACACAGGTACAGGGCAGAGAAAGCCGAAAAGTACCTGGAGAGGATATTCCGCTTTCTGAAGGTATGCAGTCCGATGATCAGCAGACGGCATCAGCTCAAGCCCCGGAAGAACCCACAGCAGAGATACCGCAAAGTCATGCCAATAACAACTCTTCATTGCTTCAAGGCAGCTTTGCCGATGAGCGTCGCGAGGAAGAAATCGAGCAGGCGGTTTTTGAAGCACTGCAGGAATCCGGGACGGATTACGGGGACTATTCTCCGGAACAGATGGAAGTGATCTATGATGCTGCAGACAAGGGACATGATATTTTGCCTCTCTGTAGTCCAGACTATCCTCCCCAGCAGATGCAGCTCATCATGGATATGCAGGCTAGGGTAGAAGCCCATACCATTGCCCATTTCCAGGGTGTGCTCGGACAGATCACAAATGGTGCGCTCAGCATAGATGAGATCAATGCAATCCGTGCGGCAAGCCTCCTTCCGCTGGAGGAAAGTGAGGAGAAAAGCCCGCCGGATAGTAACAGTGCCAGGGGCGAAGGCAGGGAGAGCGGGACTGAAACGGAGCCGCCCACAACTACGCCGGCTGATCTTCACAACTTTCGTATCACAGATGATGACCTTGGGGCAGGCGGCCTGAAGACAAAGTTCCGGGCCAATATGGATGCGATCCATCTGCTCAAAACACTTGAAGAACAGGAGCGCCTTGCGACCTCCGAGGAGCAGGAAACACTCTCCCGCTACGTAGGATGGGGCGGTATTCCGCAGGCCTTCGATGAAAATAACAGCAGTTGGTCAGACGAATATGCGGAGCTTCGTGCCGCACTTGAACCTGACGAATATCGGGAAGCAAGGGCAAGCACTTTGAATGCCTTTTACACATCTCCCACCGTGATCAAAGCCATGTACGGTGCACTGGAACAGATGGGCCTCTCCAACGGAAACATGCTGGAGCCGTCCTGCGGTATAGGGAACTTTATGGGACTCATTCCTGAGAGTATGTCCGGCATGCGCATGTACGGCGTAGAGCTGGACTCAGTCTCCGGAAGGATCGCGCGGCAACTTTATCAGAAAAACAATATCGCTGTTCAGGGATTTGAGACGACATCATTCCCGG
>CAMORF010000378.1 GCA_946623485.1 uncultured Clostridia bacterium | reverse complement strand
CAATACAGATATTTTATTCCAGCCACTGTCGCAAGTCAACTGAATCTTGCCTTTAAACACAGGATCTTGTATACTCTGAACATACGAAACACAACAGGAAGGAGTACGGCCCATGATTCTGGCAGTTGATATCGCGAACACCACCATTTCCATCGGATGCATCGACGCGAAACAGACCTATTTCTGGGAGCGCATCACCACGGTGATCGGCAAACCGAACCTGGAATACGCCATCTCTCTGAAAACCATTTTGGATATTTACGGGATTTCCCCGGATTCCATCGAAGGCGCGATCATCTCTTCTGTCGTACCTCCCCTGAACCGCACTCTGTCGGAGGCCATCCGCAAAATCACCGGCATCCGTCCCCGCTTCGTCGGCTCCGGAATCAAGACCGGTCTCAATATCCGCATGGACAACCCCAAAAGCGTGGGCAGCGACATGATCGTGAATGCGGTGGGCGCCCTCCGGGAGCACGAACCGCCTCTGGTCATCGTGGACACCGGAACGGCCACCACCATCTCGGTGATTGACAAGGGCTGCAACTACATCGGCGGCTGCATCCTTCCGGGCCTTCGTCTTTCCCTGGACGCCCTCTGCTCCGGCACGGCCCAGCTTCCGAAGATAAGCCTCGATCCGCCGAAACACGTCATCGGAAAGAATACCGAGGACAGCATGCGCAGCGGCGTTATCTGCGGCCATGCCGACATGATAAACGGCCTGCTTACACGGATAGAGCAGGAACTCGGATGCAAACCGTCCATCATTGCCACCGGCGGCATCTTCAAGCTCCTGCTCCCTTATATGAATCATCCTGTTATCTATGACGGTACCCTTCTTCTGAAGGGTCTCCTCGAACTCTACAAGAAAAACCAGTCCTGATTACTGCACGCTGAGTTCTTCCAGAATCCGGTCAATCTTGTTCAGATCCAGTCCGAGTCCGAAGCCGAAGGGATTTACCACAATCCCGTCGGCTTTTTTTGCAAGTTTCCGCAGATCCTTGAAGCTCATTCTTCCGGCCTCGTAGATGTGCTTTCTGTCAAACTTGAAAAACTCCGTCGGATCGCTGAAGACGGCAAAATACTTCCCGCCGGCCTTGTTGGTCACCATCGGGTTCTTCCCGGTTTCCGGATTCATGGGAATCAGGTACATGGCCTCGGCCAGCTCCCGGCTGAACTCCTTCTGATCCTGCGGGGTCACGCGGTTTTTGGAGATTCCCTGATAGAACCGGTTGGCGGCGCGCACCAGTCCCGGATTCAGGGTGCTTCCGGTCTCCTCATCCGGTCTGGTAATCAGATTGAAGAGGGACATGGTGAAGGCGCTGTCCTGTCCGTGGTCGATGGTGATGGCCTCTATGCCGCTGCGGTACAGATCATTGAAGAATCCCAGCCTCTGCTTCGGTGCAATCTCCATCTCCCGCACTTCCAGTCCGAGATCCCGGATATTCCGCACATTGTCCTCGGCAAAGGAATGGTCGGTGAAAATCCACGCCGTGGGAACGCCGTCCTCCTCATCCATGTAGAAGTTATTGGTTACCCGGACAATGATGGTATACATCTCTTCTTCCGTCCGCACCAGGTCAAAGATCCGGTTTGCGGTTTCGCGGTCTGTCTCTTCACCGCATGCCATGAGCAGCTTGCGAAGTTCTTTCATATCTTCCTCCTGACTTGAAAAGGACCATACCGCCGGCAGCAGCATGGTCCTGAAAAATTGGCGTATTCGGTATTATCTCTTATTCTTGAGGAAACTCGGGATACTGATCTGCGTCTGGGTCTGGGTCGGAGTAAAGGACTGTGCGGGAGCCTGCGGAAGAGGCTTCACCGTCTCCTTCTTCTCCGGAGCAGGTGTACTCGGCACATAAGCAGATTCCGGCTTGTAGGTCTGAACAGCCTTCGGTGCCGGACTCTGCGGTCTTGCCTGGGATGCAGATGCATTCTGGGCAAATGTGCCCGCCGGTCTTGCGCCGATGCCAGTGCTGTGCTCGTCAAGGCCCGTTGCGATAACGGTGATGGTGCACTCATCCTGGGCATTCTCATCATACATCGCACCGAAGATGATGTTCGCATCATCGCCGGAAAGCTCCTGAACATAGGTAGCGGCCTCGTTGGCCTCGATCAGGCTGATATCGCCGGAAATATTGATAATAACATGGCTTGCACCGTCGATGGTGGTCTCCAGCAGCGGGCTGGATACGGCCTGCTTGACGGCCTCGACAGCCTTGTCGTCGCCCTTGGCATGTCCGATACCGATATGAGCGATGCCCTTGTCGATCATGACAGTCTGAACGTCCGCAAAGTCAAGGTTGATGAGACCCGGAACATTGATCAGATCGGTGATTCCCTGCACGGCCTGCTGAAGGACCTCATCGGCCTTGCGCAGTGCATCCGGCATGGTGGTTCTGCGATCCACGATCTCCAGCAGCTTGTCGTTGGGGATGACAATCAGGGTATCTACGCTGGCTTTCAGCTTCTCAATGCCGTTCAGGGCATTGTTCATACGCTGCTTTGCCTCAAAACGGAAAGGCTTTGTCACAACGCCGACCGTGAGAATGCCCATATCCTTGGCAATTCTGGCGATGACGGGAGCTGCGCCGGTTCCTGTACCGCCGCCCATACCGCAGGTTACGAATACCATATCCGCTCCCTTGATCGCATTGGCGATCTCATCTGCGCTCTCC
>CAMORF010000377.1 GCA_946623485.1 uncultured Clostridia bacterium | reverse complement strand
TTTCAAACACAGCACAAACTAAGACAGGAGGAATAATCATGAAAATCTTAGGGATCTCTTCCGGAACTTTGAACGGTTCGAACGACGCGATGTGCAAGGAAGGCCTGATGGGGGCGCAGGAAGCAGGGGCGGAAATCGAATTCATCAATCTGCATAAGCTTGATATCAAGCATTGTACGGGCTGCATTGCCTGTGTGAAGTCGATCATGAGCGGAAAGGGAAGAACCTGTGCCCTGAAGGATGACTTCCTGTGGCTTCTGGATAAGATGCTGGATGCGGATGGAATCCTGATGGTCTCTCCGATCTTTGAAAATGGAGTGCCGGGAATCGTGCATACGGTATGTGACCGTTTCGGCCCGTCCATGGATCGTGGGAACCTGGTGATTGCTGACATGCTTTCGAAGGAGCATGGAGGCCCGGGCGTGGATCCGCGGCTTCTCCAGGATAAGGTGATTTCCTTCATGGCAGTCGGCGGATCTGACTGGGGATCTCTGGTCCAGATGGATCACGGTATGGTGGCCATGAGCCCGATGTGGAAAATCATTGACAACGATAAGTTCCAGTGGTCCAAGACGATCCTGATGGATGATAAGGCTCTTGCGCGTGCGCACCAGATTGGCGTCAACCTGGCTAAGGCAGCTGCCAATATTCCGGAAGCGGAGTGGATGGGACCGGCCGGTGTCTGTCCGCATTGCCATACCAATAACTTCTACATCAATCCGGGCACGACCCATGCGATCTGCGGCCTGTGCGGCATGGAAGGCGAACTGGAGGTAAAGGACGGCGCGATTGTGATCAATTATCCGGAAGCGCAGTACGCGATGGCGCATGATACCATGTCCGGAAAGATGGCCCATGGAAAGGATATTCAGGAAAATGAGGGCCGGCTTGCGGATCTTCAGAAGAACAGCGCAGAATTCAAAGCCAGGAAAGCGAAATACAAGGAGTTCATCAAACCGTCTGTCCCGGAAAGGGGATAGAGAATAAGCGCGGCTTCCAGAAGGCCAGGCGTGGTTGCCAAAAGGATCAGCGTGGTTTTCTTAAGAAGGCAACATTCTCGATGTACATTGTTGCCTAAGCATCTATTCCAATACAATTTGATGGTGGTTTAAACAAGGAAGGGTTGTTAAAATACCATTAACGTGCTCCCGAAAAAAGTACAGTTCAGATGACACGGGAGAAATCATTTAAAGAAAGGGATTATTGAGTTATGCAGAAACCAAGTTTTAAGTGGGTGCTGATCTTCAACATCATACTGGATCTGCCCATGGCTATTATTATGTCCATCTCGGCGACCCTCTTGAATAAGGCACCTCTTGTGTTTTTCCCGAATCTGCTCTCTAACATTATCATTGGATTTGTTCTGGCCTTCCTGATTAATGTCATTCTGCCGATCCCGCTGATTTCTGCCGGCTTTGCAAGGCTGTTCAGGATTAAGCCTCACACAATCGCTGAAAGCCTGGTAGGGGGGCTTCCGGTCTGCCTGATCTTTACTGTGGGCATCGGACTTCCGCTGTCTGCATTCAATCTGTTTGTAGCGTCAAAGAATGTGCCGGACATGACCTTCAGCTTCGGCGCGGTCTGGGGTTCCTTCATAGCTACATTTATCCCGCTGTACATTATTCTGTACATCGTCGCGTTTATCATGACTCCGATCGCTGCAACCTGCGCGACGAACGCCTGCAAGAAATAAGGATCTGCGCATTAATCACTGCTCATCTTTTTTGTCTTTTTCTCCGATCTCGCAGGGCAGGATTCGGTTACATAGCCCGCTATGCGCCCTCATCCTGCCCTGTGACCTCGAAGAAAAATCCTGCGAAATCTTGAGCAGTTATTATTGAGCAGCTCTAAGAGGGAGAAAAAATGACAAAAAAGCAGATACAGATGATGGTCCTCGTGCAGGACCTGGTACTGGCTTTCGTGATCAATTCCACCGCGACGATTCTCGGCGGCGGGTTTAAAGAGACGGGGTTGTACCTTGTCGGGATGTTTGAAGCTTTTTCCATTAACTATATCGCGGGCCTGATCATTCCGGTAGAGCGGATCGGACGTGCCGTGGCTGGAGGAATCGGGCTGAAGGACGGATCCTTTGCCCATAAATTGGTAAGGATTTTTATCATCAATGCGATCTTTGTGACGATTATCAGCTTTACGATCGCATTGATCAACTGCGGCCCCGTACCGAATATCGTTTCGATCTGGTTCGGTACTTATCCGATCCTGCATCTGGTCGGGTTTGTGACATCTGTCCTGATCGAGAAACCGGTAGCGGATCTTGTGTGCACCTTTGTGAAATAGGTCTGAAGCATGTCTTTGCATTTTGGATACAGTGCAAATAACAGGCTCGTCTCCGCATCAGGCAGAGACGAGCCTGTTATTTGTTTGTGGCAGTTTTCGATCGCACAGGAAGTTCTTGACTAAACGACATATCGGCAATATATTGTCGTATAAACAACTATCACGGACTGGATTGATGATAGTCTCAACGGAAGTCTCCTGTTAAAATCGTATCAGTGGTTGTTTAAAGCACTGGGTGCATTGCATATTTACGGAACAGGTTCACATGGAAACACTTTATCGCAAGGAGGACGATAAGATGGCTTACAAGGTAATGGGCGTAGCGGCAGGACGGAAGAACAGTAACGCGGAACTGCTGCTGAAGGAAGCTTTGATGGCATGTGAAGCGGCAGGCGC
>CAMORF010000376.1 GCA_946623485.1 uncultured Clostridia bacterium | reverse complement strand
CCCCGCCGCAGGCGGGTTTCTCCCCGGCTTCCTTGGCCGGGGAGAAAGGCATCTGTTTCTCCCCGCGGTGCGCTCACGGCCTTGCTGTCCTGCGATTCTTCGATCTGTTGATTCCGGCTTTTCAGAGCTGCTCCCACAGGTACAGGTGATCCGGATATGACTCTAACGTCCCAGGTATTTCCGGTCCTGCGCGTTTGCCTCAAAGGCAAGCCTTTCTTCATCGACCCGGACAAGGCGGCCGTTTTCCACCGTGACCTCACCATTAACGATTGTGTAATCCACAGCGTCTTTCAGCCCGACAGTCCCCAGGACTGACTTTGGATCAAACAGAGCGCCCACCAGTTCCAGGCGGTTTGCGCGGACCAGGAACAGGTCAGCGCATTTTCCGATCTCCAGGCTTCCGATTTCCTTTTCACGCCCGAGCAGACGGGCAGAGCCCATGGTGGCCATCTTCAGGACATCATAGCCGGTGGGAGCCTGATCTGACGAATTCAGTCTGTGGAGCAGGTACGCTACCCGCAGCTCCTCCAACAGGTTTGAACCGTCATTGCTGGCGCTGCCGTCCACGCCCAGGCCAACCGGGATTCCCATCTCCAGCATCTCAGGAATGCGCGCGATGCCGGAGGAAAGCTTCATGTTGGAAACGGGACAATGGCAGACGCCGGTGCCAGTCTTCGCCAGAAGCTGAAGCTCCTGCGTGTTGAAATGGATTCCGTGCGCGTACCATACGTCGTTCCCGACCCAGTCCAGCTTCTCCATATAGGCGAGGGGACGCAGACCGACCTTTTCGAGGGTATACTTCTCTTCATCCTTGGTTTCACACAGATGGGTATGCAGCCTGACCCCATAATCCCGCGCCAGGCGCGCGCTTTCGCGCAGCAGATCCTCTGACACAGAGAACGGAGAACAGGGCGCGAGCGCGATCCGTTTCATGGCGCCGAAGGAGGTGTCCTGGTACTTCTCAATCAGGCGCACGGAATCCTGCATGATCTCATCGATGGTCTGCACAACGCTGTCAGGGGGAAGCCCTCCGTCCTTCCTGGAACGGTCCATGCTTCCTCTGGAAAAATGCATCCGCACGCCGAGTTCCTGTGCCGCCTGCCATTGCGCTTCCAGAAGGTCGCCGCCGTTGGCAGGGAATAAATAATGATGGTCGAAAACCGTGGTGCAGCCGTTTTTCATCAGCTCGCCCATCGCAGTCAGGCTGGCCAGGCGCTCCGTCTCCTCCGTCATATTTTTCCAGACCTCGTAGAGGGCAACCAGCCAGTCAAACAGCTCCAGGTTTTGAACCTCAGGGAGGTTGCGGGAAAAGACCTGAAAGAGATGGTGATGCGCGTTTACAAGGCCGGGATAAGCGATCATGCCGGAGGCGTCAATCACGCGGTCAGGCTTTAAAGCTGCCTCCTGATCCAGGTTTGCTCCGATCCCGCGGATGATTCCATCCACGCTCAGAAGGTCAACACCATGCAGGAGGGAATCCTCCCCGTCGCAGGTTACGGCTGCATCGATATTTTTGATCAGAAGTGTACTCATAGAATCCCTCCCTTCGGAATGATAACAGGGGTTTCAGGCATGATCACCGGAGCCGTTCCCGTGTTCCTTCCTCAATAGCATCCGGGAAATGGGCGCGTGACAGAGCCTTAGGATCTGTCGTCGCTCAGTGCCTGCTCCATCTTGGTTTTCCAGAAATTGTCGAGTGCATTTCTCTCACGCCGCTTCCGGTCGTCGTCATCCCCGTCCATCCGGAAGGTGATGCGTCCCTCTTTCCGCTCATTGTTATATGCATCCAGCACGCGCTGGAAGATCTGGTCATCCCCGAAGGGAGCGTCGCCGCAATCTGTCAGCGTCTTGCAGGCCAGCGCTGTCATCCTCGCGCACATCTCATGATCCTGCATATGCTCGTAGACGGCAGCCTGGGTGGCATAAACGGCGGCAAGCCCGCGGTACAATTCCTTGACGGATTCGTCCAGGCTTCCGCGGGAGGCAATCTTTTCCTGGTACAAGGCGGCACTGCGCCGGCACATGTCCAAAGCCTGATCCTCCCGGTTTCCGGCACGGCTGCAGGCAAAACCGAGATCCGCGTACAGCTTTTCCAGGGTGCCGAAATGATCTTCCTGCCCTGCCAGCGCTTCTAGCGCCAGCGTGAAATGCTCGACTGCTTTTTCGTAATCTTCGTTCCAGAGATCATTGTTAGCGCATGCGGACTGTGCATACGCAATCATAAGCTTTGATCCGTTTGCTTCGGCAGCTTCCACATCCTTCTGAAGCATGTCCGCGCTGCGCACGCGTACATGTCCGGAAAATGCCAGGCTGTATGCCCCGGCTGTAACGCGGCCGAGAATGTTCACCGCGCGGCTGAGAATGTTGAAATAGTCATCCTCCCCGGCATCGATCCCGATCAGGTTCCGCGCCTCATTGATGGTCAGGCTGCGGATTCCCGGAATATCCAGGATCTCCTGCAGCGCATCATCTTTTTTGGAGATGATGTCCCGGACATCCGAGGGCTTTCCCTTGGAGGGAGACAGGACAAGGCGGTAACATCTGTAATGCTGTGTCATAAGGTTCACAACTCCTTTATCATAGGCTTTCCTTTGACTCGTATTATCGGTTTGCCTCCTTTCAGACAGAGAGCCGCGAAAATACATACTTTATTATAAACCACTTTTCTGATGTCTGCACCCGGTATTTTTTGTAA
>CAMORF010000375.1 GCA_946623485.1 uncultured Clostridia bacterium | reverse complement strand
GAGCGCCAGCGGCCAAGGGCAGATATCAGCCAGAAGCTTCTTCATGAACTCCTTTCTGATTGAGGTTACACACGGATTCCTCCTTTGCCCCAGCCTGATCGCTCAGAAGCACGGTAGCCCTGTGGGATGGGCGTTGGCCTTCAGCAAGCCAAATCCGCAATGCTTCTGCGCTGACGCTCTGCTCATACAACTCATACAACTGTCGTACAACGGAGGGCAACATGGAAGAACTGAAAGCCTGTCCTTTCTGCGGGAAGGAAGCTGTCATGGAAACGTTTACCACGGCGATGGAAAAGGTTCCGAGGTTCCGGGTCAGGTGCAGTAACTGTACGGCTGACCTTGGATGGGACTTTTTCAAGGAAGAAGACGCAAAAGCCGCCTGGAATCAGCGCAAAGAATCAATATAAATCAATAATCCGCTGTTAGCGAATGAAATGCAGATCATTATTGATTGCCGGATTAAGGCACGTCAGGGAGCGGCTATCCGGCACACAAGGAGATACCATGAAATGGCTTAAGCCTAACAAGTATGGAAACCGAAAGGTGACCGTGGACGGGATCACCTTTGATTCGGTCAAAGAGGCCAGCCGTTGGCAAGAACTTCTGATGCTGGAACGTGCCGGGGAAATATCTGGGCTGTTCCGGCAAGTAAAAATTGAACTGATCCCAAAGACAAGCAAATTCCGGGCTTGCCATTATATCGCGGATTTTACCTATATCGACAAAAGCACAGGGCAAAGGGTTTATGAAGACGTGAAATCCGGCGATTACAGGACGAAAGAATACCTGATCAAGCGAAAATTGCTTTTCTGGCGGCACGGGATCGAGATCAAAGAAACGTAATCGGAGGGCAACATGGACAAGGAATGGGCGCTGAGCGTGAAGAAGCGGCTCGGCAAGAACATCAAGCGCCTGAGAACGATGCACGGCCTGAGCATCTACGATATATCCAAAACCACCGGGATTAGTTGGCACACGATCCAGAAGTGGGAATACGGCTATAACGCTCCTGGGCTGGATATGCTGATCTGGATGTGCCGCCGGATGGGCTGGCGGCTTGGCGATGTCCTGCACGGGTGTAACGTCAGCGAGGAGGCTTTGAGCGATGCCCGAACTAAATGACCGGGGAGCGGAAATGCTGTCTGCCGCCGTGGTTGTACAGGCGGTTCGGGACTGGCAATACTGCCGGATGATGATCGAGTCAAACGTCAGGGAAACGGACAAACATCGTCATGACGGCGAGGACGGATATGTCCCGGCGAAGCGTATGCTGGACGTTGAACAGTTTTTTCTGGGCCGATGGTTCGGCGTGATCTGTCATGAGTACGATGGCAAGCAACTGCTGGAACGGCTTCGAGGAATGAACGTCCGGCGGATCAGCCTTGAAGGGCTGGGAGCAGGGAAAAAGAAGAGCGGCAGAGGAACAAGCTGGCGTAGGCTGTCCATGTTCCCGGAATTGCAAAGCAAACTATGGGAACATAAGATCATGCAACAAGATGTCTGCAACGAGATCGGCATTTGCAATCCAACGCTGGCCTGTTGGCTTAAAAAGGGGCTGGATAAGGAGCGGCTTCGCATGGTGAGTGAAGCGACAGAAAGGATAATCGCGAGGAGGGCAACATGAACATACCGAGGATGAAACTGCCGAACCGGGTACAGGTGATCAACGTGGACGATGATCCGCCGTTCCGGGAGCGGTTCCGGGCCAGGGAACAGACTGCGCTCAACAGTTTGAACGGGTGCTACCGTTTTCTTCGGGACTGCGAGGAAATGCTGGAAAAGCGGCTGAAACGCATGAATGCGTGGGAGCGGTATCAGAAAATCGAGACTGACCTGGAGCAGCTGATCTCCGAAATCACCGGGACGGCGGAGCAGGAAGAGGTGGCAACGCTGATCCTGCGCGGAAGGAAAACGACCGCTTACATCGGGACGGAAAAGGCCGGGCAGGACGAGGCGGGGATCTGGATGCCGCTGAACGAGATCAACCTTTTGCTGGCCACGCTGATCGAGGAGAAGTGCGGTATGCTGTGCGACAAAAAAGGCCGTGACGCGCAGGTTTGTCCCATCCAGCGGGCGCTGAAGGCGTGTACGACGCTGCCTGATACGGAGATCATTGACGGGTGTATCTTCAGGCCGTATACGTCGGCGGCACATCTGGGGTTATTGGATGAGGAGGAAGAAAACGTATGAAAATCATGCTTGACGCTGGTGCGCGGATGCCTGAACGCGCCCATAAGGAAGATGCCGGACTTGACCTTTTCAGCCGGGAGGAGCAAGTCATCCTGCCTGGGGAATCGGCGGTGTTTGATACCGGGGTGCATGTTGAGTTGCCGCCGGGTACGTTCGGGAAATTGGAGAGCAAATCCGGCCTGAACGTGAAATATTCGGTGGTTTCCTGTGGCGGGGTAATCGACTGCGGATATACGGGGAGCATCGCGGTAAAACTGTACAATCTCGGTGATAAGCCTTACATGGTGAGAAAAGGACAGAAAATCGTACAGATGATTATTCAGCCGTATTTAGCGCCGGAATTGGAAATCGTGGACAGATTGGAGGAAACCGAGCGTGGAGAAGGTGGTTTCGGATCGACCGGAATTTTTTGATGGCCTGTGTGCGTCCTGCAAATGGCGGTCGGATGATTTCACGTCTGTCTGTGTAAATGATGCTTCCGACCATCTGGCGGACTTTGTGGCATGGAACGACT
>CAMORF010000374.1 GCA_946623485.1 uncultured Clostridia bacterium | reverse complement strand
GTCAATCGTATTGCCCAGATACTTGCGCGACATGACAGAGCACTCGATATGCCAGCCGGGCCTCCCTTCGCTCCACGGGGACTTCCAGAACGGCTCTCCCTCCTTCTTCGGCTTCCATAGCACGAAATCCAGCGGATCCTCTTTCTCATCCTCTCCGCTCACCAGGAGATTCCTGCCACCCGAACGAAGATCATCCAGATTCTTGTGGGAGAGCTTCCCGTATTCCCGGTCCTTTCTGGTGCTGAAATACACAGTGCCGTTTTTTTCGTATGCATATCCCTTATCGATGAGCGTACCAATCATCTCAACCATCCCGTCAATCTCCTGGGTAGCACGGGGATGGGTTGTGGCAGGACGCACATTCATGTGTTCCATATCCTGCTCACATTCCTTAATATAACGTTCGGAAACCTCCTGGGAGGAAATGCCCGCCTCGATGGATTTTTTGATAATCTTATCGTCCACATCGGTGAAATTCGATACGTAATTCACCTCATATCCCTTGTGCTCCAGATAACGGCGCAGCGTATCAAACACAATCATCGGACGTGCATTTCCGATATGGATATAATCATATACCGTTGGCCCGCACACATAGATGGATACCTTTCCGGGCGTAATCGGAACGAATTCTTCTCTTTTCTTTGTCAGGGTATTATATAACAGCATTGGTTTCTCTCCCGTTTCTGTGCCTGCGTCCAGACGCCGATTTCGAACTTTCTCAAGTTTATTCACAGCCACCTGATTTGTCAACAATTGTCAACCGCAATCCGTCTCACTCACAGCCGGGCGGCAAGGGTGCAGCGGGGCTCTGTCAACCAGCAGGCACACTGCCTGGGCGGCAATCCCTTCTCCCCGTCCGGTAAAGCCAAGGCGCTCTTCCGTTGTTGCTTTGATCGAAACCTGTTCCTTGTCTATGCCAAGGGCATCCGCCACATTACGCCGCATCGCATCCAGATGCGGCATCATCTTTGGCTGCTGCGCAATGATAATCGAGTCGATATTGCCGACCGCATACCCATGAGAAGCAAGAAGCGCACCGCATTTTTTCAAAAGGAGGATGCTTGAGATCCCTTCATACGCGGGATCTGTGTCCGGAAAATGCTGTCCGATATCTCCCAGCGCCGCAGCCCCCAGCAGGGCGTCCATGATCGCATGGACAATCACATCCGCGTCAGAATGCCCCAGGAGCCCTTTCTCATACGGAATCTCCACGCCGCCAAGGATCAGCTTACGATCCGGCGCAAATCGATGCACGTCATACCCTGTCCCGATCCTCATCGCATCCTCCCATTCATAACATGACCCTAAGGATCTGTTACAAAATAACTTGTACATCTTGCTTGTCTTTTCATCCGATAGCACAGCTCAAAAATCAATCACATAGCCCGCTATGCTCATGATTTTTGAGCTGCACTCTCGAATGAAAATCCTGCGCAATCTGCACAATTTATTTTGTAACAGCTCCTAATTGATACCACCAGGACTCCGTCACCGGCTAAAGCCGGTGACACCTCATGCCGAATTCTCTTTTAGTCTACCGGTCTGATGGAAACCGGGTTCTTCTCTATGCCCCAGAAGGCTTCCATATTTCCAAATGGATCTGCCGGAATTCCTGCTTTCTTTTTCTTCCCTTTTTTCTCCGGAACAGCCGGATGAAGATCCAGCTTTTCCAGCACATCGCTGACCTTCTTCACAGGGAAGATCTTCAGCGCGCTCTTCACCTCTTCAGCCACGTCCTCCAGGTCATCTCTGTTTTCCTCCGGGATGAACACCTGCCGGATTCCGGCCCTTTGCGCCGCCATGAGCTTTTCCGGCAGCCCGCCGATCGGCATGACGCCGCCGCGCAGGGAAACCTCGCCGGTCATCCCCCACTCCGGGCTTACCTCGCGCCCTGTCACCAGGGACGCAAGCGCGGTGGTCAACGTAATGCCCGCCGACGGCCCGTCCTTCGGGATCGCCCCCTCCGGGACATGGATATGGAGGTCATTTTCCGTAAACAGCTTCACCTTATCCGGATACATCGCCTTCACCAGGGAAATCGCGATCTGGACCGATTCCTTCATCACGTCGCCGAGCTGCCCGGTGACAACCACCTTGCCGCTTCCCTTCGTAAAGAGTGTCTCAATAAATAAGATCTCGCCGCCCGCCGCGGTCCATGCGAGCCCGGTCACGATGCCCGGCCGCTTCTCCTCCTGCACCGAATCATGACGGATGGGCTTCTGATCCAGGTACTGCCTCAGGTTCTCCGGCCTGACAACAACCTTTTTCACCTCATCCTGCTTTTCCTTTTTCTCTGCCTTATTTTCCACGACCTCAACAGCAGCATAGCGGCAAAGCGTGTCCATCTGCTTCTTCAGTCCCCTGACGCCGCTTTCCATGGTGAAATGATCAATCACCGCGCGGATTGTCTCATCCGGCACCTCCATCTCATTTTCAGAAATGCCGGTCGCTTTCCTGGCCCTGGGCAGAAGATGGCGTTTCGCGATCTGGAACTTCTCCACCGCCGTGTACCCCGGGAACTGGATCACCTCCATCCGGTTCAGCAGCGGTTCCGGGATCGTGTCTGTCGTATTCGCCGTGCAGACAAACAGGACATCCGAAAGGTCATAAGGCACATTCATGTAATGATCCGTGAAGCTGAAATTCTGCTCCGGATCCAGCACCTCCAGCAAGGCGCTGGCGGGGTCTCCGCCGTAATCCTTGGCAAGCTTATCCACCTCATCCAAT
>CAMORF010000373.1 GCA_946623485.1 uncultured Clostridia bacterium | reverse complement strand
TCTTGCTTGTCTTTTCATCCGATAGCACAGCTCAAAAATCAATCACATAGTTAGCAAAACACGCGGACATGCCGCGTGATGAGAAGACAAATCATGATCCCCACTCTCAGTCCCCATTCCATCAGCATCATGACTGTTCAGCCGCCTGAACACTGGTCATTGTAAAAGGGTACTGCTTCCATGCAGTTTTATTATCATACCACACATCCCTCCAAATATCTATGAAGGAATCCGGATACGAAGCGATACGAAGCAACTATGGAGCAATCACTGACTGCACATGCTGCCTTGCAGGCTTCTCCAAGGACGACAAAACAGCTAAAAAGGGCACCGGCATCTTCTGCCTGTACCCTTTGCATTGCAACATCCGGTTCACTGTTCAGCGCCATAGCGAATGCCGGCATATTGCTATATGCCGGCACGCTTGTATGTGATTTCGCTTCATGCCATTACATTTCGGCGTCCTCTTCGCTGAGCAGCAGATCCAGCAGGTTGTCCTGAGCCGTCTTCAGGCCTTCCAAATCCACGACTTCTCCCGCATACTCTATGCCTTTGATGTCCGGATGCTGATTCAGATACTCCTCCAGGTCATACAAAACCATGACATCCGCGAAATCGATGGTTTGCATGCAATCCTCCAGCGGCGTTCCAACTTCGTCACAAAATGCCTCGATCGAAGACAGATACCCTTCTCCGTCCTCCGCGAACCTGGCATCCGTCACCGAATAGCTGCCATCGTCTTCCGCATGCAGGGTAAACAGGACAACGTCCCCGGCTCCGCTCAGGAAATCCAGTTCATTCTTATCATTCTGGGTATAGTTATTCTGATCGATTTTGGCCAGGACCTTGATCTCTTCCTTGTCAAGATCCGCATCCTCCCAGATGCAGGTGTTTGTCACGATCTGAACATCTCCGGGATCCATGGATTCCGCGTTCTTGTCAAGCATGTACGCATTCTGCGCTGCCCGGATGCTCTCTGTCTTCCGGAACAATTCATCCAGAAAATCCAGGTCTGATTCTGTTTCCGATCCGGCTCCGGCTCCAACCACCTGGCCGAGGAGGCTCCCAACATAGCCGTTCACTGTATCGAGGTCGATGGATCCGGCTGCGTTTTCAACCTTTTCCCGCACATCCTCCAGCGCGTTCGCCACCTTGCCGTCGGCATCCGCGATCCGCTCCTTGACAGAGCCGATCAAACCGTCAAGATCCGTCCCTTCCGGAAGCACACCTTCCAGAATTCCGCCCTTTCCGAATAATCCATCCAGCGCCTCTTTTCCCTCCGGCAAAGATTCCAGCTTTCCGGACCAGGAATCCAGCGTATCGGACAGGGAATCCAGGCCGCCGGACAAAGCCCCAACGCCATCTGACAGGGCGCCCAGAAGTCCGCCCTTTCCGTCCTGCTCCTTCTGCGTTCCTTGCTCCTCTCTGGCTTCCGTTGCCGCCTGTGCCTCTTTGGCTTCCGTTTCAGCCTGTGTCTCTTTGACAGATTCTGTCGAACTCTCAGCAGCAAAAACAGAAGATACCGATGTCGCTGCAATCATCGTCATCATCGTTCCGGTCAGCAGCATATGCTTCCATCTCATCATCATACTCCTCCAAACTCTATTATCAGGATCTGTCGATAAGCAAGTTATTTATCGACAGATCCTGAGTTAAGAGAAAAGCGGTGCAAACGCACCGCCTTTCCCAATGCAGCCATCCGGATTGATTACCGGATATTATGATGTCTGGTCAAATAACCATTGCCGTCACTCTGGTCAGATCTTTCCTGATCAGAACTTACCAGCCTTGGCAGCCTCTTCAATCGAAACCGCAGTGGAAACCGTCATGCCAACCATCGGGTTGTTGCCGGCACCGATCAGGCCCATCATCTCAACGTGCGCCGGAACCGAGGAGGATCCTGCGAACTGAGCGTCGGAATGCATACGTCCCATGGTATCCGTCATGCCGTAGGAAGCAGGGCCGGCAGCCATGTTGTCCGGATGAAGCGTACGGCCGGTGCCGCCGCCGGAAGCCACGGAGAAGTACTTCTTGCCGGCCTCAACACGCTCCTTCTTATAGGTGCCTGCGACCGGATGCTGGAATCTGGTCGGGTTGGTGGAGTTTCCGGTGATGGAGACATCCACATTCTCCTTCCACATAATCGCAACGCCTTCCTGAACGTCATTCGCGCCATAGCAGTTGACCTTTGCGCGCGGTGACTCCGGATCCTTGGAGTAGCACTTGCGGAATACTTCCTTTACCTCTCCGGTATAATAGTCATACTCAGTCTCAACATAAGTAAATCCGTTGATGCGGGAAATGATCTGTGCCGCATCCTTGCCGAGACCATTCAGGATGACGCGCAGCGGCTTCGTGCGGACCTTGTTGGCCTTTTCCGCGATGCCGATGGCACCTTCCGCAGCTGCAAATGACTCATGGCCGGCCAGGAATGCGAAGCACTCGGTATCCTCCTCCAGGAGCATCTTGCCCAGGTTGCCGTGGCCAAGCCCTACCTTACGGCGGTCAGCGACGGAACCGGGGATGCAGAATGCCTGCAGGCCGATCCCGATCGCAGCAGCAGCATCTGCCGCGCGGCGGCAATTCTTCTTGATCGCGATTGCAGCGCCGACCGTGTAAGCCCACTTCGCGTTCTCAAAACAGATCGGCTGGATGCCTTCAATCAGATGATATACATCAAGGCCGGCTGCTTCCGTAATCTCTTTGCACTCTTCGATGGAAGAGATCCCATACTCCTTCAGCA
>CAMORF010000372.1 GCA_946623485.1 uncultured Clostridia bacterium | reverse complement strand
ACTTTCTGGTCTCTTTGGAAATGCGAAGGAGATCCTGAGTGATGGTTTTCCGATTAGCAAGAACGCAAATTCATTGAGAAACAATGGATCCTTTTCCAGTCAGCTTACCTCAACCAAGATCTATCCCAATGATCCCTGTCCTTGCGGTAGTGGTAAGAAATATAAGAAGTGCTGCGGACGCAAATGATCCTAATAACATAAATATCCCGTAACGCTTTAGGAACTGCAGGAAAAGAGCGTTTTCAACTCAATGACTATCAGGCGCGCACATTTGTCTATCCGAAGGGACGTTAAGGAGAAGAAGAGAGAAAATGATTACACAGATTGATTCCATTCAGACAGCAGAAGAGGCTCTGGCTTGTACTGATTCGGGTGGTGAATAGTTACCTTTCGTACGAATCCTGGTCTTCGATTCCTGGTTTCCCCTCTTGCCAGGAGAGCAAAGGCGGGGTAGAATGAGGGCTGAACATAAACGCTCTGACGGCAAGGAAGCTTCCGAGTCGGAATAGCGCCTGGAATCATCTGAAATCGTTTGATTTAAAATAATCCGGTATCGATGTCTGCGCGCTTTCGGGCGCGCTCTTTTTATTTTCTTCATCTGATCAAGGAGTCTTTATGCTGAAGCTTGCAATATACGGAAAAGGCGGAATCGGAAAGTCAACGATTACCGCAAACCTGTCTGCCGCGTTTGCTGTGTTAGGAAAACGGGTGATCCAGATTGGCTGTGATCCGAAGGCTGATTCTACCATTAACCTGCTTGGCGGCAGGGCAGTGGAGCCTGTCATGGATTATCTGAGGGACAAGGATGATTATCCTGATGATTACAGGAAGATCAGCGCAGAAGGGTTTGGAGGTGTTTTGTGCATTGAGACTGGCGGGCCGACGCCTGGTCTGGGATGTGCCGGAAGAGGAATCATCGCGACCTTCCAGCTTTTGGAGGATTTGAAGCTGTTTGAGCAGTGGAAGCCGGACATTGTCCTGTATGACGTGCTGGGAGATGTGGTCTGCGGGGGATTTGCGGCCCCGATCCGGGAAGGATATGCTCAGAAGGTCCTGATCGTGACCAGCGGTGAAAAGATGGCGTTATACGCGGCGGATAATATCAACCGTGCCGTGAAGAATTTTGAAGACAGAAGCTACGCAAGGGTTTTGGGACTCATCCTGAATCATCGTAATGTAGAAAATGAAACCCGGAAGGTTCATGCATTTGCGAAAGAACGAGACCTTGCGATCGTCGGAGAGATTCCGAGAAGCGATGATATCATCCGCTTTGAGGAGGAAGGAAAAACTGTTATTGAAGGCGATCCCGGCCTTGCTGTCAGCAAGCGGTTCCTGGATCTTGCCCGCGTGTTGCTGCAGACAGAGTCATCCTAATGAGGCAGGAGGGTTGAAATGGCTTCTTATTATACGGTGAAGGAGCTGGCTGAAGCGGAGCGGATTCCCGATCTCTATCAGGTGACAAAGCATCTTGTGTTCAGCAGCCCCGCAACGCTTGCTTATAATTCTCCCGGGGCGGAGGGCTATGGTGTGAAACGGGCCGGACTTTCCATTCCCCAGTCGGTGATGCTGATCGTATCGCCTGGCTGCTGCGGGAGGAATACGTCTCAGATCAGCAGCATGCCCCGGTATATAAACCGTTTTTTCTATCTCCAGATGGATGAGACAGACCTGGTTACGGGGCGCCATCTGAAAAAAATCCCTCAGGCGGTGTGTGAGATTGTGGATTTTCTGGAAGAAAAGCCGGAGCTTGTGATGATCTGTGCTACCTGTGCAGATGCGCTGCTGGGAACAGACTGGGAGCGGGTGTGCCGCAAGGCAGAAGATGAGAGCAATGTGCGGGTGAGGCCGTGTTATATGTACGCGCTTACCAGGGAAGGGATCCGGCCTCCTATGGTGCATGTAAGGCAGTCCCTTTATTCACTTCTGGAACCAAAGGAGAAAGACCCGGGTGCAGTAAATCTCCTTGGTTTTTTCTCGCCGGTCTCAAAGGATTGGGAGCTTTACGGCTATCTGAGGCAGGCTGGTGTGAAGGCGATCCGGCAGATTGCGGAATGCGAACGGTTTGACGCATTTCTGGATATGGCCCGGGCGAATTTTAACATCGTATTGAACCCGGAATGCAGGCCGGCGGCAGATGACCTTGCAAACCGCCTGAACATTCCCTATGTCGAGCTGCAAAGATTTTATGACCCTGGCCGGGTGCACCGGCAATATGGAGCTTTTGCCAAAGCAGTCGGGATTGAGATCAAGGATGATGAGGATTACGAGAATGCCCTGAGGGATCTTTCCGTCTTTACCACTCATTACCAGGGTCTTTGTGTATCCATCGGGGAATGTGTGAACGCGGATCCTTTTGAACTTGCCTTGACGCTTGCGTCCCGCGGCATCTATGTGACGGAGATCTTTGCGCCGGTCAATGAGCTGAGCAAATGGTACCTGAACCAGCTTGCGCGTCTGACCCCTGACACAAGGGTTTACTGCAGCCAGGCGCCTTCCATGCTTTCCTACGAGGAGAGCGGGCAGAAAACCGGCCTCACGATCGGAAAGGACGCAGCATATTATCATCCGCATGCAGTGCATATTCCCTGGAACAGTGACATTCAGCCTTTTGGATATTCGGGCATCCGTGCGCTTGTAAAGGAAATGGAGCTTGGGCTGCGGAGAGAAGGCGTATAGGGGGCATCTGACCAGATTAGGAGCTGTTACAAAATAAATTGTGCAGATTGCGCAGGATTTTCATTCGA
>CAMORF010000371.1 GCA_946623485.1 uncultured Clostridia bacterium | reverse complement strand
GTATGTACTGGGATATCTCAATCTGCCCGAAATGACGTGGGAACTGCTGCGGGGACGGCTGTTCCACACCGGGGATGCAGGGAAATTTGACAGGGAGGGAAACCTCTTTATTTGTGGACGTCTGGATGAGATGTTCAAGATAGGCGGGTATCGAATCGAACCGTATGAGGTTGCCAATGCGGTGCGTGAAGTGAGCGGACTCCGGCATCTTGTGGTACGCGGCTTCGTTTATAAAGATCTCTCCTCCATTATTGTGTTTTATACGGATCCGGTGGATGTGGATGAAGTGGAGCTGCGTGAGAAGCTCCTGAAAAGGCTGCCGGAATACATGATTCCTACCAGTTACATTCGGTTAAGGGATTTTCCGCTTCTGAAGACTGGAAAACTGGATCGCCTGAGCCTCCTTCCGCCGGAAGGAAACTGGGACGAATTCAGAAGGATGACCACGTCGGCTCTCCCGCTTCTGGGAAAAGGCCGGACCGCATCGGTGTATGCCCTGGGGGATAAGAAGGTTTTAAAGTGCTTCCGGTCCTCCATCCCGTTTGAGATCATCCGTCAGGAACTGGTTATGATGCAAGTTGCCCACGCTGCCGGTCTTCCGTCACCGGAGGTGTATGAGATCGTCCGATATGGATCACATCTTGGGATCGTGATGGAGAGATTTGAAGGTGAAGAACTGGAAGACGTGCTGAAAAATCCAGAGGAGAGAAAGGAATGGATCAGCCGGTTCGCGGACTTTGTCCGGCAGATCCACGGGACCACGATCAGTGATAAGAGGATTCCGGACAAAAAGGCTGTCTGTATTTTCCTGACGGGCCAGTACGATCCATCCTTCTGCTCTCCAGAGGAAGCAGCAAAGATCCGGTCTGTTTTTGAGTGCATCCCGGATTGCGACGGTTTTGTCCATGGAGACTGCCACGGCGGGAATGTAATGGTTTCTGACGGGAAAATGAAGATGATCGATCTCATGCTGTCCGGAAAGGGACATCCTGTCTTTGATCTTCTCTGTATGTATTCCCATTATGTCTTTCTCCCCTCCTTCGGAACAGATGAAAACTGCCAGTCACGCCTCGGCATGAACAGGGCAGAAGCGGAATCGGTGTATGAGACCTTCCTGAGAGCGTACTACCGCCGTAATGAGGGGGAGGACCTGACAGAGATAAAGGAATGGATTCGAGGCATCCATTCCGCGAGAATTACGCTTGCCTCCATCGTCATGCCCGGTGTCTTCAGTAAGGAAGTGCTGTGCGCGGCCAGGGACAGGGCTATCCGATTTGCGGAGCAGGAACAGACCGGATTCGGAGGAATGGGTAAAGGATGAAGGAGATAAGAGATAAACTCAGGAACCCGTTTTACCGGGGGTACCTGTGGTTCACGTCGCTGGAGACGGAACTGCTGTTCTTCGTGGTCTGTGATGTCACATTCCTGACGCAGGTCAAGAAGCTTTCTCCGGTCGAGATTTCCCGGGTGACTTTTCTGTCGCTGGTCTTTTCCATTGTGATTCTGGCCCCGATGCTGAAATTCATCAACCGCTTCGGCAACCGGGTATCCGTGCGCCTGGGCAGCGTGGCATTCTTGTTCTCGGCAGTCCTGATGACCATCGCACCGAATTTTGCGTTCATTCTGGCGGGAGGGTTTATGAAATGCATTGCGCACACCCTGAACGCGATGAGCACGGCTGTCCTGAAGAACCATCTGACACAGAATCACAGCGAGGACCAGTTTGTTTTCTGGCAGTCGGATGCCAACTCCGCTGCATCGCTTGTCATGATGATTACCTCCTTACTCTGTGGGGGACTGTTCCGGGTGAATGCATATCTGCCTATGATTGCATGCATTGCTCTTTGCATGGCCGGTGTGGTCGCAGCGTTCCGGATCTCCAGCGGTGAATCGCAAAAGGATGAAATCCAGGTTCCGGTAAGGAAAAAGGGGGAGAACAGACCTGAGCGGGTTTCGCCGGGCATGGCGTTGTTGATTTCCTTTGCTCTGTTTACGGCGCTTACCGGCTCCGGGCTTTCCTATTCTAAAATGAACATTCAGGAGCTTCTTTCAGGGATGGGCAGTGAATCTGTCATAACGCTCCTGAGCGTTGTTTCTGCGCTGGTGTATCTGTTTCGGTTTCTTTCCAATGTCATGATGAAAACCGCATATGTCAAGCTTGGGAATAAAGCATTACTGGTTGCCTCCGTTGCTCTGACAGCAGGACTGTGCCTGCAGATTATCCCCCGGTTCGTCTCTTTTGCAGGTATCGCCATTATATTATCTGTCGGGTACCTCCTGCAGGCGTTTGTACGGGATCCATATATTACCCTGGTCCAGAATATTTCTCTGGCAAGAGCCGACTTGCGGCAGCAGCAGAGTATGCTGATTGCGCTGAACGGTGCCAAAAAGTTTGGGCTTCTGGCTCTGTCTGCCACGTGCACCCTGATTCTGAGAAACGGAAGTGTGCTGCATGTCATTGTTTTGATGACTCTCGCTTCCTGTGTGAACGTTGTGCTTTGCCTGATGGGGATCGTCAGGCATGGAACAGAACGGAAAGAATCCCGGGAATCGGATAATCCGTAAAATGTATCCACAACAGGCAGCGGTCATCCTTCCCCGGAACGGGCACCGAGACCAGACGAATTGTGCACTCAGGAGCAGAAAAAGTGAGTTATGTAAGGAGGCCCTGTCGCGAAGCGACAATTAAGTCAAATCCAGGTCTCATGCAATGCTGCTCCGGCAAATGCTCAATAGGGAGGCCTGTAAAGGAGTCTT
>CAMORF010000370.1 GCA_946623485.1 uncultured Clostridia bacterium | reverse complement strand
TTTTATGACTGTATTCTGGCGTACGCAAGATGCGGGAAGGATCCGGTGATCCGGGGGAAGCTTGTGTCATTTCTGGAGATGACGGAGCATCTTCGTTCTCTTGTGAAGGATACGCCGATCCATATTCTCCTGTGGAGGATCTTTGATGAATCCGGATATGAAGACCGGATCGCGGCGCTGGAGGGCGGCCGCCAGAAGAAGGCGAACCTGGAGCTTCTGGTTGACATGGCCATGGCTTATGAGGAAACCAGCTACCGGGGGCTGTTCCATTTTGTCCGGTATATCGAAAAACTCAGGAAGGCGCAAAAGGACATCGGGCAGGCATCCGGCGGGACTGGCCGGGAAAACCTGGTTCGCATCATGACGATGCACAAGAGCAAGGGACTGGAATTCCCTGTCGTTTTTGTATGCGGCCTGAATAAGCGGTTTAACCAGCAGGATGCAAGGGGACGAATTGTGATGCACGAGCATCTCGGAGCCGGGCTGGATTACCGTGACGCGGCCCTTCGGACAAAGACGGAAAACCGTATCAGGAGCGCGATCGCCGCGCGGATCACGACAGATGCCCTGGGAGAAGAACTCCGGGTCCTCTATGTCGCCATGACCCGCGCGGAGCAGAAGCTGATCCTGACAGGGTGCATGGACAGCAGGAAGAAGGCAGTGGAGAAGGCAATGTCGTTTCGCGCCTGTACGGAGGAAAAGCTCCCCGTCAGCGCCATCGAAAGCGCAGGCTGCATGCTGGATTGGGTGCTGGCATCGCTGTCCCGGATCGCGCTGGAGCAGGACTTTTTTGACAGCGGGCAATGGGAAGGACCGCAGCTGAGGGAGGAGGAAGCGCTGGATCTTCCCGGAAGCATACGGATTCTTACGGGAGTGCAGGTCCTGGGAGAACGTGCCGTGATGGAGCGAAAGGAAAACCGGCGGCTTCAGGATCTTCTGTCCCAAAACCCGGATCAGGCAGCGGATCCTGC
Source organism: uncultured Clostridia bacterium (assembly GCA_946623485.1). GTDB lineage: Bacteria > Bacillota > Clostridia > Lachnospirales > Lachnospiraceae > Porcincola. The sequence continues at coordinate 1,792 of CAMORF010000370.1, read as the reverse complement.
CCTCCGGGAGCGCCTGGAATCCATGCTGTGCCATACCTATGCCTGGTCCGGCGGGCGTGACCATATGCCGGGCAAGATGTCTGTTTCTGAGATCAAACATGATGCTTATGAAGCCGAGCTCAGAAGGCTTGCGGAGGAGGAAGGAACCCTGCCGGCTGCCGGCTTGCCGGGAAGTGCCAGAGCACGGACAACCCTGGAACCGGATGCACAGCCTGGAGCAGGTGTGGCTCCGGAATCATTGCCTGCAGGGGAAGCGGCAGCAGCTTCTATGCAGATGCCAGACGCGGCTTTGATCGAGCCACCCGCGTTTTTGCGGGAGGAGGCCGGCGGGGAGGAGATCTCCGGTACTGCGATGGGAAGCGCGTACCATCTGGTGCTGGCAGAACTGGATTATGAAAAACACCGCACGAAGGAGCAGGTCGAGGCACTGTTGGAAACCATGCTCAATTGTGATAAAATCCAAAAGAGGGAGGCCGCAAGGCTGGATACCGGAAAGATTGTGCGGTTTGTAACTTCCCGCCTGGCGGAGCGGATGCGCGCTGCGGCGAAAGCAGGAAAGCTATGGCGGGAGCAGCCCTTTGTCATCGCGAAGAACGCAGGGGCGGTCAGGCCGGGCTGGAGCAATGACGAGCAGATCCTGCTCCAGGGAATCATAGACGCATTTTTCATTGAGGAGGATGGGATTGTCCTTGTCGATTATAAGACAGACCGGGCGAAGCCTGGAGAGGAAGAGAGTCTGGTCAGGCGCTACCGCGTGCAGTTTGCGCTTTACCGGGATGCGCTTGAGATGCTGCTTGGGCAGCCGGTCAAGGAGGCATGGCTTTATTCCCTGAGCCTTCACAAGGCGGTGCAGGTTGCACTCGCCCCGCGGCAGGACACTCCGGCGGGAACGTCAGAATCCGCCGCGAATTAGGATCTTATGCTCATGATTTTTGAATTGCACGCTCGAATGAAAATCCTTCGCAATCTGCACAAGTTTTTTTCGTCAGCTCCTTAGCCATTCCATCATCCGATCGCGCAGCTCCTGAGACAAGAAACACGAAAATCAATCAGGAAGATTGACCGCGGTCATCGATCACAAGAACCAACCACACGAAAGCGGCACAAAGCCGCAGCCATGCAGTAAGGAATCAACACAGTGGAAAGCAGACACGCAGCCCTAAGACATACAGCTCCGGCTCCTATCACATCAGGGTACACAGAAGCGGGGAACACAGAATCAAAACACGCGGTATCAAAACACACGGCATCATATTATTTCCTGGTCGGGATGCTGGTCCCGGTGATCCTGGCAGGCATCGGATTTGTGGCGATCGGAATCTGGCCCTTTGGAGACGGAACGGCCCTGATTATTGATTCCCTTCACCAGTATCTCCCGTTTTACACAGACTTCCATGAGAAGCTGCGGTCAGGAGAGGGCCTGCTCTATTCCTTTTCGGCAGGGCTCGGATATAATTTCTGGGCGACCTATGCCTACTATCTGGCAAGCCCGCTGAACTTTCTGATCGCGCTTGTCCCAACCGCCAATGTATGCGATTTCATGGATCTGATGATCCTGCTTAAGATCGGCCTGTGCGGCGGCACCATGACCTGGTACCTGCATCGCAGGAACACAAGGTCGTTCAGCCTGAGCGTTGCCTTCGGGACGATGTTCGCGCTGAGCAATTTTATGATCGGGTACTACTTCAATGTGATGTGGCTCGATTCGGTGGCAATGCTTCCGCTGTGCATGTGCGGGATTGAAAAAATCTGCAAGGTATGGTATAATGGCTCCGAATATGACTACAAGATA
>CAMORF010000369.1 GCA_946623485.1 uncultured Clostridia bacterium | reverse complement strand
ACGGAAAGAGCTTTCGCATAAGAGTTGCCACAAAAGAGTTTGCCACAAAAGAGTTGCCACAAAAGAGTTGCCACAAAAGAGTTTGCCACAAAAGAGTTTGCCGCAAAAGAGTTGCCGAATAGAGCTGCCATAAATCGCGGCTGCAGAAAAAGGGGGAACAGATGGAGCAGGGACGGATCGCACAGGGAAAAGCCCGGATCACGGATCCATTTTGGCTGCGCTATCGCAGCATCGTGCGGAATGAGATGATTCCGTACCAATGGAAGGTATTGAATGATGAGATCGATGTCTGCATCGAGAGAGAGAGGAACGACTCATCGATCCCGAATGAGAAGAGCCATGCGCTGGAGAACTTCAGGATCGCGGCGGGGCGAAGCCGCGGGCATCATTATGGATGGGTGTTTCAGGACAGCGATGTATATAAGTGGCTGGAGGCGGCTGCTTATCTGCTCCTGGAGGAGCCGGATGATAACCTGAAGAAACTGGCGGATGGCGTGGTGGACCTGATTGCCGAAGCGCAGGAAGCGGATGGGTATCTGGGCACCTATTTCACGATTGAGGAGCCGGAGCGTAGATTCAAAAGCCTGATGAACAGCCATGAGCTGTATTGCGCAGGCCATTTCATGGAGGCCGCTGCCGCTTACTATGAGGCCACAGGGAATCAGAAGGTACTGGATACCGCGCTGAAGCTGGCAGATTGCATTGACAGGGCACTGGGACCCGAAGGCGCGTTTGGATATGATGGTCACGAGGAGATTGAGATCGGGCTGATGAAGCTCTATCATCTGACCGGCGAGGAGAGATACCTGAGGCTGAGCCGGCATTTTCTCATGATCCGCGGTACGGATGAGGACTTTTTCGGCCAGCAAAGAAAAAATGACCCCGGGGCGCATCCCCTGATCGGCGGGATGGAGAAGCTGACACGCAGTTATTTCCAGGCACACCGCCCGGTTTTGGAGCAGGATACGGCAGAGGGGCACGCGGTGCGTCTCGTCTATCTGTGCACAGCGATGGCGGATGTGGCGGCGAGCACAGGGGACGCTGCGATGCTCGGGGCCTGCAGGAAGATCTGGAGAAATATTGTTGACCGCAGGATGTACATCACCGGCGGGATTGGGTCCACGGTGCATGGCGAAGCATTTACCTTCGATTATGACCTTCCCAATGATACGATGTATTGTGAGACCTGCGCGTCGGTTGGCCTGATCTTTTTTGCCGGGCAGATGCTGCGCAGCGAAAGCGACGGGGAGTACGCGGATGTGATGGAGCGTGCCTTGTATAATACGGTGCTTTCGGGGACCGCGCTGGACGGGAAGCATTTCTTTTATGTGAACCCGCTGGAGGCTGATCCTGCCGCGTATGCCTCAGATCCGGGGAAGAGCCATGTAAAGCCTGTGCGGCCTCAGTGGCTGGGATGTGCCTGCTGTCCGCCGAATCTGGCAAGGCTGCTTTCTTCGGTGGACCGTTATATCTATACGGTGAAAGATGATCTCATCCTGGTCAATCTGTATCTTGGGAGTGTCATGGAACTGCCGGCAGCAGGCGGGACAGTGGTGATCGAGCAGATCACGGATTATCCCAGGTCCGGCAGCATCCGGATGCGCGTACGGGCGGAAGGGGATCGCCCTTTGAATCTGGGACTTCGGATTCCGGGCTGGGCACAGGCCTTTGATCTGGTTCTGGATGGAAATGAAGCTGCGCATGGTTCGCAGGCAGGCGCAGACGTGTGTGAGAAAGGATATTGCTATCTCAGGAACCTGACAGGAGCGCATGAGATCGTCCTGAAGCTTTGCATGGCACCGCGTCTTTGGAATGCGGATCCTCGTGTCAAGGAGGATATCGGGAAGCTGGCGCTCCAGAGAGGCCCCATCGTCTATTGTCTGGAGGAGGCAGATAACGGGAAGCACCTTCATCTGCTGTCCATCGACCCTTCCGGGGCGCTGCAGGAGGAAGAAGAGGATGGCGCACTGGGCAGGATCATCAGGATTACTGCAAAAGGCAGGCGCATCATGCAGCCGGCGGAAGGAAGATCGCTTTACCGGCCGGCGGAGGAAAGAACGCTGCGGGAAGAGGAAACACTGCTTCATTTCATCCCATATTACACATGGGCCAACCGGGGAAGCAATGAGATGTGCGTGTGGGTTCGCGCATGCGCAGAATAACGGTGATATGAGCATGTAATGAAAACATCTGTATGCAGCGAAACGTGCATATGCAGCGAAGCATGTGCATGCTTTGAAATCCGGAAGCAGAAAGGGACAGAAGCGGTGAAGCATTATATTATTGCGAAGTGGAACGAAGGGGTAAACAAACAGGCCATGCTGGCACCGGTGAAGGAGATCTTTGACCGGACGCTTGAGATTCCGGGGATCCGTGCAGTCAGGGTGATCCCTTGCTGCGTTGACAGGCCAAACCGTTACGATCTCATGATCGAGATCGAGATGGATCCGGAAGCACTGCCGGCCTATGACGCAAGCCAGCCGCACAAGGAGTGGAAGGAGCGGTTTGGAAGCCTTCTTTTCGCAAAGACAATCTTTGACCGGGATGATGGAATCAGCTGACTGAGCGGATGACAGGCAGCTGAGCGCGGGAATGATAACAGCTGAGTGCAAGAATAAATAACATTGAAAAACTTTTGACACAGAGAGTGAAAAACTGTTGGCGAATCTGCTCTCTTAGTGTTAGAATCAGGGAAGCATCATTTCCTTGTTTAGATTACCATATAAGGAGGACAATATGATCTATTCGACAGAAGTCAAGAACATGTGCCCTGT
>CAMORF010000368.1 GCA_946623485.1 uncultured Clostridia bacterium | reverse complement strand
CTCTCGAATGAAAATCCTACGCAATCTGTACAATTTATTTTGTGACAGCTCCTTAATCCGGGATCAGAAGATCAGGCCGGCGCTCACGGGTAATCCGCAGCGCTTCCTTCTCCCGCCAGGCTCTGATGCGCTCATGGTCGCCGGACAGCAGAACCGCAGGCACCTTCTCGCCTTTCCAGTCAGCCGGCTTGGTGTACTGCGGATACTCCAGGATCCCTTGTTCATAGGATTCCTCCACGGTAGCCTGCGCCCTGAGGACGCCGGGAAGGAGCCGGATCACGGAGTCACACACCACCTTGGCCGGCAATTCTCCTCCGGTGAGCACATAATCGCCGATCGTAAAAACGCCATCCGCATGGTTCAGGATCCGTTCATCCAGGCCTTCATAATGGCCGCAGATCAGGATCAGATGCGCCAGGGAAGCAAAAAAATGCGCCGTCTCTTGCGTATATCTTCTGCCTGCAGGAGTCATAACCGCAGTATATGAATCTTCTGTGCGGACTGATTCCAGCGCATCCAGCACCGGGCCGCAGCGCATCACCATCCCCGCGCCGCCTCCGTAAGAATCGTCATCAATGTGCCGGAAGCTTCCCCCCGCGAACATCCGGATGTCCACAAGATCAAGCTCGACACGTTGCCGTTCAATCGCCCTGGAGATCACCGGCTCTTTCACAAAATCCCTGAACATATCCGGAAAGATTGTAAGGATTGATATTTTCATTCTGATTATGGCCGCCGCTCATCGCAGGAATCCGTTGATGATCTGCTCTTCCGCCTCCGCCTGCGTCAGCCCCAGGCTCATAAGCTTTGTCAGCTGTTCGCCGGCGATCTTTCCGATGGCGGCCTCATGGATCAACGCAGCATCAACACAATTCGCCTCAAGGGACGGCACCGCAAGAATCCTGCCTTCATCCATGATGATCGAATCACATTCCGTATGTCCGCTGCAGACTGCATTTCCCACGATCTTCAAGTCAAGCTTCTGATAAGAATGATCCCTGGCCACGCCTCTGGAAACAATATCCGCGCTTGACCCGTCCCCATTCAGGTCCACGTCATAATCACTGATTGCCTCCTGCACCCCATGTGTCATCAGCCGCTCGCGCACCACCAGATGACATTCAGCGCCAAGCTCTGCCTTTGTCTTGCGCTCTGTCGAATCAACGCCCTTGATCTGCACCATCTCCATCTCCATGGAGCTTCCATCCTCCATGTAGACCTCCGTGACAGGATTCAGGATGCGCTTTCCGCTGCCATCTCCGGAGCCATAATGCTTCTCTACATATTTGACCTTCGAGTTTTTCCCGACCCAGAAGCGGTGGATGCCATCATGCTCCGAATTCTGGGATCCGCAGTTGTCGATCCCGCAGCCTGCAATGATCAGGACATCACAGTCATTTCCAATATGAAAATCATTGTAGACGGTTTCCGACATTCCACTCTGGCTGAGGACGACCGGAATATGAATACTCTCATTCACGGTTCCATCCTTCACCGTAATCTCCAGTCCGCTGACATCCGCCTTGGATTCGATCTCAATGTTCGCTGTACTCTGCCTGCCCGCAGATACGCCATTTGCGCGCAGATTATAGGCACCGGTGGGCACATCATGAAGCCCGGAAACCTCACTGAGCAGTCTCTTCTGTATCTCGTCCATCTGAAGCATATCAGTTCCTCCCGTCTGTCAGCTTTGCGCAGGCATCCACTGCCGCATCCGTCCCCAGGATCCGGGGAAGGACCTCATCTCTCGTTCCCATCCGCTCAATCTCTCCGCCGCTCAGGACAACGATCTCATCTGCGATATTCAGGATTCTCTCCTGATGCGAGATCACAAGGATTGAGCTGTCCCGTGTCTCCATCTGCATCTTCTCGAAGATCCGGACCAGATTCTGGAAACTCCACAAGTCAATTCCCGCCTCAGGTTCATCGAAAACAGACAGCTTTGTCTTTCTTGCCAGCACGGTCGCGATCTCAATCCGCTTCAGCTCTCCTCCGGACAGGGAGGCATTGACCTCACGTTCAATATAGTCCTTTGCGCAAAGTCCCACCTCCGACAGATACTCGCAGGCCTCCTTCATGGAGATCGACTGTCCGGAGGCAATCTTCAGAAGATCAAAAACCCGGATTCCCTTAAACTTCACAGGCTGCTGAAACGCATAACCGATTCCGCGCTTCGCCCGCTCTGTGATCGACAGATCCGTGATGTCCTCTCCGTCCAGAATAATCTGCCCCTCCGTGGGCTTTGCAATCCCGGCGATCAGCTTCGCCATCGTAGACTTTCCTCCGCCGTTCGGGCCGGTAATGACGACAAACTTTCCGTCCTCAACTATGAGATTCAGATCACGTACGATCTCCTTCTCCTCAGTGTCATTTACCGCAAATGAAATATGTTTCAGTTCGAGCATCGCCGCTCCTCCTTGTTGATCTTTTTTCCTGACCGCACTGCTGCACTAACCGCTCCTTGATTGAAGAATCCTGAGCATGTTTGGAAGATTCTGCACTCTTTCGGGAAATCCTGCGCAGCAACGCTTCTCCATCATACAGTTTTATGATATCGGAATCAAGTGATGCAAGGGGCAAAACAGGGCAATCGCTTATTATTCTTATCGTAAGCTGCTTATGCTCAAAGCAAAAGAGGAAAGCGCGATTGCCTGGAGGAACATGTAGAATTAAGCAATTGCCCGATCAGGGTGCTGAACAGTTACCACGATATATTCATATTGGTACAGATAAACGTCACACAAGCTAAGGATCTGTTACAAAATAACTTGTACATCTTGCTTGTCTTTTCATCCGATA
>CAMORF010000367.1 GCA_946623485.1 uncultured Clostridia bacterium | reverse complement strand
TCCTCACTGTAGGATGTCTCCTCCGTGTAGTAAGAAGAGGTATCTTCACTGTAGGAAGTATCACTGTAAGAAGACGTATCCTCGCTGTAGGAATCATCCGCATAAGAATAATTCTCTTCCCCATAGGATGATGTATCCTCACTGTATGATGTTCCATCTTCGCTGTAAGAATATCCGTCCTCACCGTAGGAGGATGTGTCTTCACTGTAGGACGCCGCATCTTCATATGCTGCCGCTGCCAGCGTATAGTCTTCCTGCGCGCCATCACCGCCGGAAGGCGCATCCGAAGCCTGGCCTGCATCCGCCCGTCCCGGAACGTCTGCGGCAGTCATTGTCGCCGGGATATCCGCGACATCTTCTCCCTCTGCAGGAACCGCCGTATCCACCAGCAGAACCCTCGTCACATCATCCTCCGACACAAAGCCGGCAGAATCCGCGCCATGCTGGACCGCGATCCAATGCCCGTTGTCCTCAAGCATGCTCATCGGCGCGCCATCACTCAGCTGTGTCTTAATCTCGGAATCCGCGTCATCTTCTGAAAAGACATTCACATCGTTCCAGTTCGCAATGATGCCCTGAGTACCGTAATGTGCCGCAAGACCTCTCGCATCATCCCCGAAAGCAAGGAACTCATTCTTCACATATCCCGTTACTTTCCCGGATCTGACTTCACTCCATTCCTCACCCTTTTCGACAACCTGGACTGCTGCTCCGCGGTAAAGATAGCCCGCCGCTTTGCTGTCCTGATCTGCCTGAGTACGGATGACAGCACCGGTCTCAACCGTATCATCATTGGTCATGGCGATACAGTTCCAGTCCTGGTCAGTCCAGTTCATCTCATCGATCCCGAATGCATTGTCCGCCGCAAATGAAACCGACGCGCTTACTGCGCTTGCCATCATTGCGGCAGCGATTCCGGCGGCAAGTTTCTGTGCTCTTCTCATTTTCTGTCCTCTCATTGCTATACCTGGTTTGTAACGATTCAGCCCCCCGGCAGACGACCTTAGTTCAGGCCGGCAGGCTAGCCTGTCGGACGGATCCTGACAGTCCTCAGCGCAAAACGCTTTGGATTCTGCGCAATAGCAGATGGTGAATCCTCGCCTTGGTTTTCTCAAATATTAATAATCCGTTTTAGATATTACGAAATTGTTACGATTTAATGGCATATTACTACAGCATTCGCCGATTGTCAAGTAACAGCCTCTTAACAATCTGCATCCATCGAAAGGTTTCTATGAGACAAATCGCATCTCTTCGAACGAATCGCATCCCCTCGAACGAATCGCATCCCTTCCAACGGAACATCCTGTAGAACGGAAGAGACACGAACCGGACCTCGCCTAGCCTCGAAGAGGCGTACCCGCCAAAGGCGGGTTTCTCCCCGGCATCCTTGACCGGGGAGAAAGGGTTGGAAAAATACTACGTTTTGTGTATATACAGCCATGAGGAAGATAACGGCTATACTGCTTACATCCGGCTCTCGAACGGAGCGATCGTCGAAATCCGGCTGAATGAGAAAAAGCTTCCCGAAACCTGATTATATTCTTGCGCACTGCCAAAATCGGACTGACAAGCAAGCTTGTCGGCCCGATTTTTGACAATCTGCAAGGGTGCATTAATAATTGAAAAACCCATAGGTACGCCTCCGCATCAGGCGGAGACGAACCTATCTTTTGCTCTGATCCCAGGGCTGGCCGCTTGCCTGGGGCGGGTGGTTCCGCTTCGAGAAGAAGATCAGCAGGAGCATCGTCAGGACATATGGCAGCATGTTAAACAGGTCGGTATAGTTGCCGGGCAGCTTCATCGCGATGCACAGCTGCTGGCCGCCTGCCTTCGCGAGCCCGAAAACCAGGCATACCAGGACGGTTGCCGGGATATTCCAGTTTCCGAAGATCATGGCTGCGATCGCCAGATAGCCGTATCCCATGTAGATGCTTGGGGAAAAGTTTGCCATGATGGAATAGGCAAAGCAGATTCCGCCGATCCCGGAGAGCGCGCCGGAGATAATCACCGCGATCCACCGGGTTTTTACCACGTCGCCCCCGGCCGCGTCCAGTGCCTGGGGATTCTCTCCGCATGCCCGAAGGCGCATGCCGTAACGGGTTTTGTACATCAGGTACCAGAAGAAAATGACCAGGCCGATGATGATCCACTCAAAGGGGTACATCTTCCGGAACAGGCCGCCGATCCAGGGAATTTTTGAAAGCAGCGGAATGTCATAGCGGTTCGATACGCCAAGGATAAACTTGTTGGATGCCGTGCCCGCGATGGCAGTATTCGCGGCACTGGTAAAGAAGGTAGTCAGCGCCACGGCAAGAATGTTTACCACCACGCCGCTGATGACCTGGTTTGCCTTGAAATTGATGCACAAAAGTGCATGGAGGCAGGCGTATAAACCGCCCCCGATTGCCGCAAACAGCATGGCGACATAAATCGGAATCTGGGAACTCTTGTCCAGGTGCGGCATCAACAGAATTGCGGCAAGTGCCCCGATAAATGCGCCGAACCCCTGGAATCCCTCGATCGCCAGATTGGTCACGCCGCTCTTCTCAGAATATATCGCGCCAACCGCCATGATCAAGAGCGGAAGAGCAAAGGACAGGCCGTCCGTAAATATCTTCGTCATCTGTCATTCCCTCCTCTCTTCTCATGGATCTCATGATTCCCGGAAAGCTCACCGCTTCCGGAGGAACTATTGCTTCCGGAGAAACTGCTGCTTCCGGAGGAACTATTGCTTCCGGAGAAACTGCTGCTTCCGGAGGAACTATTGCTTCCGGAGAAACTGCTGCTTCCGGAGGAACTATTG
>CAMORF010000366.1 GCA_946623485.1 uncultured Clostridia bacterium | reverse complement strand
TGGACGAGCTGCCGGAAGACAAGGGCCGGATGAGTGAGGAAATCATGGAGGAATGTTCCATACTGTGCCAGCTGGCGATCATGGAATAACGAGAGGCGGCGCGGCTGCGGAAACTGGAAGATGACAATGTAGTTCTTGGAGGGATGATCATGAAAGCGCCGTGCCAGGGGTGCGACAAGCGGCTGATCGGGTGCCATAGCGTATGCCAGGTGTATCATGCATGGCGCGCAGAGTATGAAAAGGCAAAGGCCGCAAAGCACAAGGAAACGTCATCGCTGAGCCGCAGTATGCAGCGGCATATATGGCGGAAGATGATGGGGAGATGAGGGTATGAGGCAGGCCTACGATGATGAGGACAATGTGCCGATGAGCGAGGACCTGCCTCTGCCCTACCGGATCAGGACATGGGAGGAAGTACAGGAGGAATGGAATGAGCTTGCAGGCAAATGCGGAGACGCTGGATCTGGCAAAGCCACTTGAAGAGGCCGTGGAGGAGATAGCGGACAGGCTTACTGGTGATCATGCAAACATGGAGATCCTGTACACGGCTGCAAAGATCCTCCTGGCGTTTAACGATCTGTTTGCACCGACATGGAGTGATGTTGAATGGGCTGAGCGAATGCGGAGAGACAGGGAGGAAGACCGGCGAAACGGGAGACCATGGAACATGGACGAGGATCAGGAGGAGCGGAATGAGTGAGATCAAAATGCCGGATTTGCAGATAGTTTATCTGCGGCCGGATGAACTGGTACCGTATGAGAAAAACACGAGGGTTCATACACCTACGGATATTGAGCAGATTAAGACCAGTATCCTGCGGGTCGGATTTGATGACCCGATTGGAATCTGGGGAGAAAAGAACATCGTTGTCGAAGGCCACGGCAGGCTGATCGCTGCGAAGGAGCTCCACCTGGAGAAGGTGCCGTGCATCCGGCTGGATCACATGACGGACGCGCAAAGGCGGGATTACGCCATCCGGCACAACCGGACGCAGGAACTGTCCAGCTGGGATTTTGAGAAGCTGGAGGAAGAGATTGCTGCGCTGATGATTGCCGGGACGGATATGAGTGATCTGAAGTTCGCCCTGAAGGGGCTTGCGGATGAAGATCCGGCAAAGGAATTCATTGAAGCTGAGAAGCAGAAAAACCACGTCTGTCCGAGGTGCGGGCATGTGTGGGCGAAGGAGGATGCGTGATGGATGAGCTGAAGATCGTTGTGCTGCCGATTGACGCGCTGACTCCTTATGCAAACAACACCAGGAAACATACGCAGAAGGACATCGATCAGATCAAGGAAAGCATCCTGGCGGACGGATTCAATGATCCTGTCGGCATATGGGGCGAAAAGAACGTGATCGTTGAGGGCCACGGGCGCTGGATGGCCTGCAAGGAGCTGGGGTACAAGAAGATCCAGTGCATCCGGCTTGACCATCTGACCGATGAGCAGCGTAAGGAATACGCGATCCGGCACAACAGGGCTGCGGAATTCAGCACATGGGATTTTAAGCTGCTGGCGGAGGAGATCGCGAAGCTGGAAGAAGAGGGTATGGATCTGAGCGGCCTGGATTTCCGGCTGGACAGGGACGAGGAAACGCCCATGATCCTGGACGGCAGCGGAGCGATTGAATACGGGGAGGAGGCTTTCGGGGATGACAAATTCCAGTGCGAATGTCCGGTCTGCGGATTCCGGTTCAATGAAAAGTGACCACCGTTTTCCCTGGAAGTGGAATCTGAGTGACCTGGAAAAGGTGGAGAAGAATGGGAAAAACGTCTTTTCCTGCTTCAGTTGCGGCGGCGGTTCTTCTATGGGTTATAAGCTGGCCGGTTTTACTGTTATTGGTTGCTGCGAAATTGATCCGCGGATGCTGGAAATCTATAAAAAGAATCTGCATCCGCAGTATGCGTATGAGATGGACGTGAGGGACTTTCTGAACGGAAGTGTGCAGAAGCCTGAGGAACTGTACAACCTGGATATCCTGGACGGATCGCCTCCTTGCAGCGTGTTCAGTATGGCTGGCGACCGGGAAGCTGGCTGGAACAAGGAAAAGGTATTCCGGGAAGGTCAGGCAAAGCAGAAGCTGGACGATCTGTTTTTCCATTTCATTGCGATTGCGAAAATGCTGAAGCCGAAGGTCGTAATTGCGGAAAACGTGGCCGGCCTGATCAAGGGGAACGCAAAGGGCTATGTGAACGAGATCTTTAAGGCCTTCCAGGAGGCCGGATATGTGCCTCAACTGTTCCTGCTGAATTCTGCGTTTATGGGAGTGCCGCAGAGGCGGGAAAGGACGGTTTTTGTGGCCAGGAGGAAGGACCTGATCCTGCCGAAGCTGGCGCTTAAATTCAACGAGGCGCCGATCTACTTCGGAGAGGTCAGGAGCGAGAAAGGCAGGCCGGTCGATCCGCAGACGCAGGCGTATAAGCTGCTCCAGATGCGCAGGCCAGGGGACAAGTGCATGGGTGACATCAACATGCGCTGGAAGGGGAAAAACACCGGGTTCACGGTGAACATCGTGGCGGATACGGACGTCAGCTGTACGCTTACCAGCGGCGGTGGCATGTACCGGGATTATGACGCGATGGCATTCGGGGATATGGATTTCGTGAACATTCAGACTTTCCCCCAAGACTACGACTTTGGGCAGGAGTCTCCGCAGTATGTCTGCGGGATGAGCGTTCCGCCGGTCATGATGGCGAACATCGCAACGGAGGTGTATCAGCAATGGCTGAAGGACTGAAACCGTGCCCATTCTGCGGAGGGAAGGCAAAACTGATGGATATGGGATATCCTCACTGGGTTTACTGCCTGAAAT
>CAMORF010000365.1 GCA_946623485.1 uncultured Clostridia bacterium | reverse complement strand
CTTGCTTGTCTTTTCATCCGATAGCACAGCTCAAAAATCAATCACATAGTAAGGATGACATCTGTATGTCAGATGGAAACAGATCTTAAGAGAAGCCAGTAGAACCATAAAAGCCTGACAGGCATGAAGGACGGGATGCAGATATGACAGGGACGGTTAATCTGAGAGAGCTTGTTCTGGGAATCCTGATGGAGGTGACGGAATCAGAGGCATACAGCCACGTTGTGCTGCGGGATACGCTGGAGAAATATCAGTATCTGCCAAAGCGTGACCGTGCTTTTGTGTCCCGCGTTACGGAAGGGACGCTGGAGAACCTGATCCAGATTGACTATATCATCGAATGCTTTTCCAAGGTTCCGATCCATAACATGAAACCACTGATCCGGAACCTCCTGCGCATGAGCATATACCAGCTGAAGGAGATGGACAGCGTTCCGGACAGCGCGGTTGTCAATGAAGCGGTGCGCCTTGCGCAGAAAAGAGGGTTTTACAACCTGAAGGGTTTTGTGAACGGTGTCCTGCGTGCCGCGGCGCGGGGAATGGATGAGATTGCCTATCCCTCGGCATCGGATAACCCGGTGGAATACCTGTCTGTCCGGTATTCCATGCCGCAATGGATTCTGCACAAATGGCTCGGGCAATTTTCTTTTGAAGAGGTTGAGCAGGTATGTGCTTCTTTTCAGCGGGAACATCCTGTCACGGTGAGGCTTCGGACAGACCGGGTATCCAGGGAGGAGATCATCGCGTCCTTGAAGGAGGATGGCTGCGATGTGACGCAGCATCCTTATCTGGAATACGCGGTGTGGATCTCCGGTTTCAATTATCTCCAGGCACTGCAGGCGTTTCGGGAAGGCTGGATCTATGTGCAGGATGTCAGCTCGATGCTGGTTTCGGAGGTGGCGGCCCCGAACTGGGGGGATTACTGCATTGACGTCTGCGCGGCCCCGGGCGGGAAGAGCACCCATCTTGCGGATAAGCTCAAGGGGAGCGGTTATGTGGAGGCCAGGGATAAAAGCGAGGACAAGGTTTCCATGATGCAGGAAAACATCGACCGCCTGGGCATCATTAACATGGTGGCGGCGCTGAAGGACGCGACGGTGTTCGAAGAGAAATCCTTCCACAAGGCGGATATTGTGCTGTGCGATGTGCCCTGCTCAGGGCTTGGCGTCATCGGGAAAAAGCAGGACATCCGCTATCGGATGAACCCGACGCGCCAGGAGGAGCTGATCCGCATCCAACGGAGGATCCTGTCTGTCTCACAGAACTATGTGAAACCCGGAGGCGTACTCATATATTCAACCTGTACCATCGGGGCGGATGAGAATCAGATGAACCTGAAGTATTTTCTGGAAAACTATCCATTCCGGCTGGAATCGATCGATCCCTACCTGCCGGAACAGCTCCGCTCACGGACCAGTGCCGGCGGCTATCTGCAGCTGCTCCCCGGTATCCACGATACGGATGGATTCTTCCTCGCGAGGCTGAAGAGAAATGATGAATGAACCGGAAAAACGCGGGGATATCCTGTCAATGACGAAGGCGGAGCTGGAGGAATGGATGGCGGAAGCAGGGCAGAAGCGTTTCCGCGCAGGCCAGGTATATGAGTGGCTGCATGTGCGTCATGCATCCTCCTTTGCGGAAATGTCCAGCCTTCCGAAGGCACTCAGGCAGGAGCTGGGGGAACGGTTCCGGATTGCGTCCCTGAAGGTGCAGGAGGTTCTGACGTCCCGGATTGACGGAACTCAGAAGTATCTGTTCGCGCTGGAGGATGGAAATGTGATTGAGTCCGTCCTCATGCGTTACAGCTACGGCCTGTCCGCGTGCATCTCTTCGCAGGCGGGCTGCAGGATGGGCTGCCGTTTCTGCGCGTCTACGATCGGGGGAAGGGTCAGGGACCTGGAGGCCGGCGAGATGATCGGCCAGGTTATCATGATGAGCCGTCTTGCGTCAGAGCGGATCAGCCATGTGGTAATCATGGGAAGCGGGGAGCCATTGGATAATTACGGGAATCTGGTGCGTTTCCTCCGGATCATGGGAGATCCCCAGGGGGAGTGCCTGAGCCTGCGTGACATCACGGTGAGTACCTGCGGGATTGTGCCGAACATCCGGCGCCTGGCGGACGAAGGGCTTCCCGTCACGCTTGCCCTGTCGCTGCATGCGCCCAGCCAGGAAAAACGGGAACGCCTGATGCCGATTGCAAAAAAATACCGGCTTCCTGAGGTGATGGACGCGATGCGGGAATATTATGACAAGACAAAGCGCAGGATCACCTTTGAGTATAGCTGTGTGGACGGGGAGAATACTTCCCTGGAGGATGCGGCGATGCTCGCGGGCCTGGTGCGGGGCATGAATTGCCATATCAACCTGATTCCGGTCAATCCGGTCCGGGAGCGTTCCTACCGGCGGCCGGACCGAAGGAAGGTCGAGGCTTTTCGCGACATGCTTGAAAAAAGAGGAATATCTGTTACTATTAGGAGAGAAATGGGCCGTGACATTAACGGTGCCTGCGGCCAGCTGCGCCGGAGTTATCTCCTGGATTCGGAATCATCATAATGATATGGAATGGTTTACCCTCCATTGCGCAGGACGCAGAATGTTCTGAGCAGACCTTAAGGGGATGCCTTTCTCCCCGGCCAAGGATGCCGGTGAGAAACCCGCCTTTGGCGGGTATGCCTCTTCGAGACCAGGCGAGGGCCGGTCCGTCGCCGCCTGATGCGGAGACGAACCTATGAATCATTACCATTTCTCAGGGAAGGAAACATGGAGTCCTACGCACAGACAGATGTTGGATTAAAACGGAATAATAATCAGG
>CAMORF010000364.1 GCA_946623485.1 uncultured Clostridia bacterium | reverse complement strand
ATCCTGTCTTCCGTGTCTTCATCCGGAAGAAACAGTGGCCGGTCCCCGCGCCGTTTGGCCTCATCATCCTCATGATAACGTTCCCAGAACGGTGTTCCCTCCTCAATGATAAGGCTATAGGCAGAGACATGCTCCGGCCTGAGCGCTGCCACTTCTGACAGCGTCCCGGCAAATGAGGAAAGGCTTTGCCCCGGCAGGCCGTACATCAGATCAACATTGATATTCTCAAAGCCTGCCTCCCGCGCATTTTCATATTCCTCCAGGAACGTCTCCCAGGAATGGATCCTCCCCAGCGCCTTCAAAAGCGTGTGATCCGCTGACTGCAATCCGATGCTCAGACGATTAAAGCCAGCCCTCCTGTAAACCGCAAGCCGTTCCCGGTCCAATGTCCCCGGGTTGCATTCAATGGTGATCTCCGCATCCTCCCTGACGCAAAACACACGCCTGATCTGTTCCAACGTCTGCGTGATTTCCTCCGGGCATGGCAGGCTCGGGGTTCCTCCACCCACATAAACAGAGACCGCCTCATAATCCCCTGCAAGGGAAAATGAGGCGATCTCCTGCCGCAGCGAACGGAAGTACCGCCGCTGCAGCATCGCATCCGCAGGAAAAGAGAGGAAATCACAATAAGCGCATTTTCTTGCGCAGAAGGGGATGTGGACATAGATCCCAAGCTCTCTCCGATTCATCCTGACCTCTCCCGTACCATTGTATCCTGTATGCTGGTTTTTTCTGAAACAGATCCTTAGGATCTGTTACAAAATAACTTGTACATCTTGCTTGTCTTTTCATCCGATAGCACAGCTCAAAAATCAATCACATAGTTACTGCTCATCCAGCTTCAGGACACTCATGAAGGCCTTCTGCGGGATCTCAACAGACCCGACCTGCCTCATGCGCTTCTTTCCTTCCTTTTGCTTCTCAAGAAGCTTCTTCTTCCGGCTGATGTCGCCGCCATAGCATTTCGCAAGAACATCCTTCCGGAGTGCGCGCACGGTTTCCCTGGCGATGATCCGTCCGTTAATCGCGGCCTGGATCGGGATCTCGAACAGCTGTCTCGGGATCTCCTCCTTCAGCTTTTCACACATCTTCCTGCCGCGTTCATAAGCGCTTCCCTCAAATACGATAAAAGAAAGTGCGTCCACCTGCTCCCGGTTCACCAGAATGTCAAGCTTGCACAGATTGCTCCTCACATACTCCTTCAGCTCATAGTCAAAGGAAGCATACCCGCGGGAACGGCTCTTCAGCGCATCGAAGAAGTCATAGATCACTTCATTCAGCGGCATGTCATATCGCAGCAGGGCACGCCCGGATTCGATATACTCGGTTTCCTTATAAATCCCGCGCCGCTCCTGGCACAGCTGCATGATCGGGCCGATGAATTCAGTTGTCACCATGATCTCTGCAGCCACGACCGGCTCCTCCATATATTCAATCTCGGAAGGATCCGGAAGGTTCGAAGGATTGGTCAGCTCAAAGGATGTGCCGTCGGTTTTATGCACTTTGTAGATGACCCCGGGCGCAGTTGTGACCAGGTCAAGACTGTACTCCCGCTCAAGCCTTTCCTGGACCACCTCCAGATGGAGCAGCCCCAGGAAGCCGCAGCGGAATCCGAAGCCCAGCGCGGCGCTTGTCTCAGGTTCAAACTGCAGGGAAGCGTCATTGAGCTGAAGCTTTTCCAGTGCGTCCCGAAGATCCTGGTAACGGGCACTGTCTGCCGGATAAACGCCGCAGTAAACCATCGGAAGCGGATCTTTGTAGCCGGGGAGGGCCGCATCACAGGGCCGCTGCGCGTCAGTCACCGTATCTCCCACCCGGGTGTCCTTTACATTTTTTAAAAAAGCGGTAAAGTACCCAACCATCCCTGCCTCAAGTTCCTCACACGGGATAAACTGGCCGGGGCCAAAGTATCCCACCTCCACCACCTCGGCCGTGGTGCCGGTCGCCATCATCCGAACCTTCATGCCTTTTTTCAGGACTCCATCAAAAAGCCTGCAAAACACGATCACGCCACGGTAAGGGTCGTACAGAGAGTCAAAGATCAGCGCGCTCAGCGGTGCCGTCCTGTCGCCGGACGGCGCAGGAAGCACATGGACAATCTGCTCCAGGACCTCTTCCACGTTCAGTCCGGTCTTCGCGGATATGCGCGGTGCGTTTTCACAGTCAAGCCCGATGACATCCTCGATCTCCGACGCAACCCTGTCCGGGTCCGCGCTCGGAAGGTCAATCTTATTGATGACCGGAAGAATCTCGAGATCATGGTCCAGGGCAAGATAGACATTTCCCAGCGTCTGGGCTTCAATCCCCTGGGCAGCGTCCACCACCAGCACCGCGCCATCGCAGGCCGCAAGCGAACGGGAAACCTCATAATTAAAATCCACATGGCCGGGGGTATCGATCAGATTGAGGATATATTCCTCCCCGTCCTTCGCATGGTAAATGATCCGCACGGACTGCGATTTAATCGTGATGCCGCGTTCCCGCTCAATATCCATGTTATCAAGAACCTGGGCAAGCATCTCCCGGCTGGTCAGAAGGCCGGTTTTCTCAATAATGCGGTCGGCAAGGGTAGACTTGCCGTGGTCAATGTGGGCAATGATGCAGAAGTTGCGGATTTTACTGATCTCTATCTCAGACAAAGGAAAACCTCCTGGCATATAGAATGATGTAGGGCAAAATGGATTTTGCGCCACTTTCCGCCCTGGAACACTTTGTGTTCCGGGCAATTGAAGCGCCGGGTCCATAAGTGCTGACTCGTAAGCTTTGAATCGTAAGTACTGAATCGTAAGTACTGAATCGTAAACGCTGAATCAA
>CAMORF010000363.1 GCA_946623485.1 uncultured Clostridia bacterium | reverse complement strand
CTAACAATGCGTTCAGATTCAAATCCTTGGAGATGTCATCCTGTCTGCCCCTGGCGGACAGGATGATTTTTTTGCACTCTTGACCAGGGATCATTCATTCGGACTGTCACCGTGAATTCGGGTACTGTGGCAACTGCCATCCTAAAGCAGTGTTTGGCGAGGGAGAAAGCGCATGGCATCTGGCAGAAAAATGGAAAAAACAGTAAAAAAAATTGTTTTGTTAATCTATGTTGATGCAAACTTCTTGATTGTGTACTAAAATATGTATAAAAGGGGTAGTTTTTTGCGGTATATGCAACAAAAAATATATGTGTACTGCCAACAAATAAAAAGAGCATAAAGTATTTTGTTATTTCCGAAATGAAACAACAGGGAATGAAGAAAGCATCTGGAGGGCATCAGGTAAGAAACAAACAGGGTAGGACAGGAGGGACGTCATGGTTAAAACAACAGTCAGTGGAAAAAACTGGAAGAAACGTGCACTTGCGATCATGTTAGCCCTTTCCATGACCGTACAGCAGGGCGGGATCATCATTGCGGAAGAAGCTGTTCCGGCGGAGCAGTCGACTCCGGTGGAACTGGTGTCCCAGGCGGAGGGGGCTCCGGCGGAACAGCCGCATGAAGAAACAACTCCTCCGGCGGAACCGGCTCAGACAAATACTTCTTCGACAGACCCGGTCCAGATAGATCCGGTCCAGGCAGGCCCGTCTTTGGCAGAGTCGGCCCAGACGGATCCATCTTCGACGGACCCGGCCTCTGCAGGTATGCCAACAGAAGATGAAGCTGCGACGAATTCCGTTCCGGCAGGGCAACCTGCTGGCAATGATGAGGGTTCATCAGGGCAGCAGGCTGAGTCAGGCACGGATGCTCAGGCAGGTAATACTGTAAATGGCGAAACAGGCTCATCGGGTGCGGGCGAGACAGTAGAAAGCGGGCAGCCGGCGAATGCTCCGTCTGCTGATCCTGCAGCTGTGCCTGAGAACACAAAGCAGGAAGAAAGCACCAGTCCTTCAGAAGAAAAGAAAGATCAAGACAAGAATAGAGATAAGAAGGACGAGAACAAAGCGAAAGAAGATGCTTCGCAGCAGGGGCAGACGAATGCGCCTGAATCGCAGGCATCTCCAGCTAGTTCTTCATCAGAAGAACAGAATGCTTCAGATGAGGCAGCCACTCAGGAGACATTGTCACAGGAAACGACATCCCAGTCCGACGAGTCCCAAAATGGGGGGGATTTGATTCAGGAAGAGGATGGAGCCAACGGTGCGCAGGATAAGGATTCCGGGGAAGAGACCGAAGAAAAGCTCGCTGAGAGTCCGCTTGTGTACAGTGATGAGAACCTGGATGCAGTTCTCACATTTGGATCAGATGTGAAGATACCGGAAGGAACAGCTCTTGAGATCAGGGAATTCGATGGTCTCCCCTCTTTTCAGGAAAATGCGGAGAAGGAGATGACGGCACTTGGCCTCACTGAGCTTTCCGAGTCCAGATATTTCCGGATTGTCTTAACGAAAGACGGAAAGGATGTCGATGTTGAAAACGGAAGCATCGACATCCAGATCAACTTCCATAAGAACGCTGACAGCGAGAATGCCATCAGCCATGCGGACGATCAGGTCTATGCAGGGCTGTTCGATGCTGTATCCGCATCAGCATATCTGTTCCAGGACAATTCTGACCAGGACAAGACTCCGGCCATCCGGCTGGATGACAATCATGTCATTACATCCCTTACCATCAGGAAAATCGATCTTCAGACCCGGGAACATGTTGTCGCAATCATCGGCGGGCATGCGCCTGAGGAGGAAACGGAAGCGGAATCTGAACTTGATGAGGCACAGACAGAGGCCGGGACGGAAGATGAAACCGAGGCGGAGACGGAAGCTCCCGCGCCGGAAGCGAAAAAACGTGTCTATCCGATTAATAACGGCAGAATCAGAGGCAGGGCGGTCCTTTCAGACCCGGCTCAGATCCCCGATGACGCGGAGCTTGTCATTACGGAAGTCACTCCGTCCTCCGGGGAATACAATTACGATGCCTACATGGAAGCGCTGAATAACATCTCCGAAAAGGAGTATGACCAAAGCAATGCGCTTCTCTTTGATATTGCCTTTATCGGTCCGGAGAAGGATGAAGAAGGAAATGAAACCGGCAAAATGGTCGAGTATCAGCCAAAAGAAGGATCGGTTAAGATCGTACTGACTCTGGAAGATTCCCCGCTCTCAGACGGACTTGGCGCAGAGAAGGCAGAGGACGTCCAGGTCATCCATCTTCCTTTGGAAGAAAGCGCGAAGGAAACAGCCGCCACGACTGCGGAAGCTACCAACATTTCTTCCGGGAGCGTCCTTGCAGAGTCAGTGGAAGACCAGAGCGTCGGACTGAACGGAAGCAGTGACCACGTATCCTTCAACGTCAGCAGTTTTTCAGTGTTCGCATTTACCGTAGACTTCCACTACAACGGCAAAGACTACAGCATCCCCGGCATGAGCCAGATCCTGCTGAGTGAGCTGGTCGAGAAGCTTCAGATCAAAAATGGCGGCGAGCTGCTGAACGTGGCGGACGTGGCATCTGTTGAGTTTACCGATGAGCACCTGGTGACTGTTGAAGAGGTCAACGGGCTTATTACGATCGTCAACCAGGATGGCGAAAAGGCGGATGTGGACGCAGGACAGAAAAACTTCCTGCTGAGCAGCAAGGAAGCGTTCACAAGCGAAGAGAAGCTGACGATCACGCTGACGGATGGAAATACTATTGAAGTGGGCGTGACGGATTCGGAGGAATATACAGTTAATATCAACGGACGTGAATCTGTTAACCTATACGATATACTCACTGAGATC
>CAMORF010000362.1 GCA_946623485.1 uncultured Clostridia bacterium | reverse complement strand
ACGGCCCTTTCCAGCGGCCGGAGCACCCACCATATGAAACACAAGTACACCGCCTCCACAACGCCGATACGGCACATGCTGGAGGTGCTGATGAGCGAGCGTTACGCCCCGATCCACGCGTAGAAGGAACGGGGCGGCAGGGTTATTTATGATTGGATTCCTTAAATCTTTTATCTTGGGAAAAGCGTCTGTCTTCATGCTGTTTGCATTTGTGGCTTGTATTGTTTCTTTTTCTCTCTAAATGAAAAACGGCCCGAAGCCGCTTTTTTTCTGTCGTTGCTGGCAAGCTTTATTGATCCTGAGAATATATAAAATAGGCTACTGCAGATTTGATACTTCTGCAATAACCTATTATAGATGGTCTGTGATAGGCTGTAAACCAGCCGCTCCTTTAACTTGTATTACTGTAGATTCATTTGGGCAAAGCCTTTTGAATGCGCAAATACATCTGCATTGCTTCCGTCATGACAGACAATGATGAAACCTGCAGGTATGTCGTCAAAAGCATCACTCGCAATTTCAATATTGTCTGAAGGAATAACTATCCACATTAAGGAATCACACGCTGCAAACGCGTGGGAAGAAATAGATTGAGCTCCAACTGGCAGTCTGACACCATAGATATTGGATGCGCCTTCAAATGCTTTTTCACTGATCAGTGTTAGGGATTCCGGTAGCACAAGATCAATATGATCCATTACCAAGGTATAACTAATCAGATTATGATCCGCATCATAATCGAAGTCTGCTCGAACAGTTCGGCCACCTTGATATTCCCAATCTTCTTCAGACATGATATATATGGCGATGGCGGTTTTTTCGTTGACGTAATCTTCCGCCCATTCTTTTCCATAATAACTACCGTTCAGATTGGCCATGATTTTTCCTTCTGTGTTTACCTCGAAAACCGGTTGGCCAGATTGAAAAGCATCTTCAATTTTACTCCAGATATGATTTAACCAGATTTTGTATTCCCCAGTGCGCCGGAGATAATAGTTTTTTAGTGATGTACAAGGATATGAACAGGAATATCCAGAGTGATCTATGCGTAACAGTTCATCGTTCATGCCGAAGTAGTCATGATTTTCGGAACCTGATACGGCTTGTGTACTGCCAGACGGGTCATCCCACGTGGCGTCGATCATGCACCATTCCCCATCAATCCGGACGGCGTTCCATGCGTGACCGCTGTTAGAAACACGAATAGCCTGAATGCCAGCTTCCTGCAACAGCTGTAAATACAGTTTGCTGTAGCTGTCACAGACGCCGGTACCGTAAAACAGGATGCTGTCCGCTCCGTGGTAAGCATAAGAAAGATCGTAATAACTATGGTTAATAATCCAGTCGTGAAGCCAGAGAGCAATGTCATACTCTCCGCTGACATTACGCTTGCATTCGGCGACCAAATCTTTTACCCGAGAAGCAACTGTTTCGACTCCTGCTTTATTATCAACTGTAAAGAAAAGTTGATCAATTTTGGTTGCCGAATTATTAGATCCAAGGCGGTAGCATTCAAGCCAGTAATCCCCGGGTTCGCGTATAGTATAGCTGAACGAATTTCCGGCAGAATCCAGAGGCATATCGTAGATGGCTGCGTAATGATTGGTATTGCCTGTTTTTTCCTCAAACAGGTATAGGCGGAAAAGAAAGCTGCCAGTTTCCTGAATGCGCCATTCACCTGTGCCGCCTAACACTGGTGCTGTAACGATTTCAATTTTCGAATCACCCTTAGGAATGATGGCTGGCGCTGTTTTGTCCAAATGTCCATAGGGAAGAATCGGGTGATTTGGTATTGCTTTTCTTTCCCCGGCACCTATAGCTGATTGGGCAGTCATACAAATCGCAAGAACAGTCAATAATAACAGGAAACGTTTTCGCATAATCCATTTTCCTCCTTGACGAACATGGTTATATGTCAACCCAGATATCAGTAACGGTTATCCGTGATAAAGGAATTATTTGACCACCAGGTTGAACAGCCTTCCCGGCACGTACACGGCCTTGACAATCTCCCGGCCGGCGACGAGCTTGACGACTTCCTCGCGGTTGGGCAGCTCCGCCAGGCCCTCTTCGCGGGTCATGCCGGTGGGGACCATCAGCTTGGCCTTGACCTTGCCGTTGATCTGCACGGCGATCTCGGTCAGGTCCTCGGTCAGATAGTTGTCGTCCCATTTGGGCCAGGGCTGGTGGTGGAGGGGCGCGCCGAAGCCGTTCTGCGCCCACATTTCCTCGCAGATGTGCGGGCTCACGGGGGAGAGCAGGAGCAGCAGCATCCTGAGTTCGCCCTTCGTGATGGAACCCTTGGTGTTGATCTGGTTGACCAGGGTCATCATCTGGGCGATGGCGGTGTTGAACTTCATCGCCTCGTAGTCTTCGGACACCTTCTTGATGGTCTGGTGGAAGGGCACCATCATGTCCTGGCTGATGGCTTCTTCGTCCGTCAGGATGTCCTGCAGACGCCATACGCGGTCCAGGAACTTGCGGCAGCCGCGGGCGCCGCTGGTGGACCACGGGATGGCCTGGTCGAACGCGCCCATGAACATCTCGTACATGCGGAAGGCGTCCGCGCCGATCTCGGCCACGGTGTCGTCCGGGTTGATCACGTTGCCGCGGGACTTGGACATCTTTTCGCCGTTCTCGCCCAGGATCATGCCGTGGCTGGTGCGCTTCTGATAGGGTTCGGGAGCGCTGACCACGCCGAGGTCATGCAGGAACAGGTGCCAGAACCGGCTGTACAAAAGGTGCAGGGTGGTGTGCTCCATGCCGCCGTTGTACCAGTCCACAGGCATAAAGTAGTCCAGCGCCTCCTTGGAGGCCAGGGCCTTGTGGTTGTGCGGGT
>CAMORF010000361.1 GCA_946623485.1 uncultured Clostridia bacterium | reverse complement strand
CCGCCTCTCTGAACGCTAAGGCGTCATCACTGTCAGTTTCCGTCCCCTTGCGGGGTATTCATGTTCTTAACGAGTTGTGTCGGTGGACTGTGTCAGTGACACAGAGTTTCCGTCCCCTTGCGGGGTATTCATGTTCTTAACCCTGAGAGATTGGATAGATTGAACAAGAAATACTGTTTCCGTCCCCTTGCGGGGTATTCATGTTCTTAACCCCCTACCTCTCAGAACCCCTGAAAACACTGGGCTGCAGAGGCGGTTTGCGTGGCAAAATGCTTTTGGGGCTTCATGCGCATGTTTTTGTCCTCCGAATCCCTGTTTTTCCCAGTGTTTTCAAGGCGCGTGGCAAAATCAGATTGTTTCCGTCTTCTGTATGCTCAACTGGCACATTCCCATCAGGGAGGTCCGTCCATTGAACTGAGTGCATTTCAGCATGTGCGGAGATACGCCGGACTTGATGTCGCGGTCATGCCCATGTTCCTTTTTCACTTTGGCCGGAAGCGTATGGTCAAAAACCGCGACCGCTGCTTTCAGGCCGTTCTCATACCCAAGGAGCGGATACAGTACGGTTTTTGTCAGGAATCCTGCCCCGCCTCCCAGCCAGACCATGTTCTTAGGCGGTTCCCCTACCCCTGAATAATACTGCAGGTGGTTTTTGAAATACTGCTCAACGAACACTTTTACCGCTTCCATGATGTCGTCTATGGTATATGGGCAGATTGTGGTGTCAATCGTAAGCTGGAATGGAATCATAACCCCTGACTTCACAGATTCCCTGAGTACATTCAGGTTGTTATTGAATGCGCCTGTAACCGACCTGTCCATTTTCTGACAAAGAATCATGTGTTTCCATGCAATCGGCCCGCTGTCACTGACAATCAGCCCGGACATCACATCATTGACCGCGTTCTTCAAGTCAATCTCTTTGCCGTTTTTATCTTTTCTGTGTAATGTATGAAGAATCAGATTCTCAACATCCTCCGCTTCATACCGTAAATATCTTTTCCTGTTTGAATCTCCATCAAACCCGCTTCTGGTCATGCCCTCCCTGACAGATTTGCAGACATCAGGGTTCCTGATCAGCTCATATGACAGGAGAATCGTGCGCAGCATTCCTTTGATCGATGTTCCCGGAACATATGGAATCCCATATCCGTCTTTGATGAATGTATTGATCTCAATCGGACGGTTCCCTGCTCCAAGGTGATCCCCGCCGTCCAGCTCATAACGGATCCAGGCTTTGTAATCCATCGGCCGGATCCCGTTCCTGCTGAGCCACTGCTCCAATCCATCTTTATTGCTCTGATTAAGCAGGTAATCAGTGAACTGCGGAGCAAGCCGTTTCCTCGATATTCCTTCATACAGCCTGCCCTGATCCGGTACAAGAACCTTTTTCTCATTACGCAGGTAAATGTATTCTTTCTTATTCAGGTTCTTTCCGTCACCGATGAATAATGGGGCGATCGTTCTCAGCACCATCTGATATGATTTCATATAGTCCTTCATAACCATCACCTCCGCAATGTCCAGAAAAGGGGCTTTGCATAACGGTACACCGGATGGGTTCCGCCATCACTCACATCATAGACATCTCCCGCAAAACGGCTGCAGAAGCACGATCCTGCTGCCATGACATACAGGTCTTTCTTCTTGCGCTGTTCGTCTGCATAAGTCTCAGACGCGACAAATCCGCCTCTGCGCAGCATCTGCCAGGATGCTCCCTTCAGGGCATCTTCCAGCTCTTCCTCCGCCGGCAGCGCTGTGCTCAGTGTCATATACAGCGAGCCTTCCCCTTTGAAGGGATCCTCATCCAGGTCACGGACTGCCTCGACAACAAATCGCCCGAAGCCCGATGACCGCTTGCCGCCAAGCCCGTCATAAGAGAGTGAATAAAGCAAAGATTCGCATACAGTATCCTCCATTCCCATGATCACATACAGCCCATTTCCCCGATTAAAATAGAAGGCACCGACATGATACGGCATCGTCTCTTCCTGCCCGGCAATCGCAGCAGATGTCTTCAGATCATGGACGCCAAGGCCGGAAAGCTTCTCCTTTTCCGCCAGCGCATCCAGCTTCCCCTCCATATACCGGTTCAGCTGATTCATCGGGATGTACGTAAGGGATTTGAACGCTTTTTTGATCACGGAATCCCCCTGCCGGTCCTGCACCTCCACCCTGCACATGGGCTTGGGAAGATACTCTGTTTCCCCGATATAGGGAAATGCATCCGAGATCAGGAAGCTGCCGCTTCTGGCCGCCTCAAGCAAAGCTTCAGCCGTTCCATCCGCATGCTTCATCGCTTCTATGAACAATGCCGAGAACAGCGTGTCCGCGCGGACTATGCTCTGGCTTTCGTCCAGGTTATGCTCCCCTGCGTGGAGGCCATTTGGAAAGGACAGACGGTACAATCTGTACTTCATAGCCATCCCCCCTTTACACATTCTCCTGCAGGATCCTGTTGCACTCCTGAATGATATCCTCCGCGAACCCGCCAATCACCGCTTTCGCCTGAAGATGCTCAAACCTCACTTTCCCGTAACCCCGGGATCCATTTCCGCCAATATAGTCAAAGGTCAGCAGGCGGAAGCCCTGCGCCAGAAGCCTGATGTCATCAACAATCATATCTTCCTGGTCTGCCTCGTAAATGATATCGACCGGGAACTGGGACCCGCGGATCACCCTCTCGATCTGGCGGGGATTCGCCACGGCAGTCAGCCGGTTGATCGTGTTCTCAAATTTAATCTCCGTCAGGCCCTGCGCCCCGTTCGCGTAGAGTTCTTCCCTGTTGCACAGTGTCATGTCCGAGAACAGAAGCCTCGCATGGGGAATTTTCCCGTTCAC
>CAMORF010000360.1 GCA_946623485.1 uncultured Clostridia bacterium | reverse complement strand
TCCATCCCGGTACGGATCAGGCGGAACATGCGTACCGCGCCAAGGTAGTAAAGCTTCGGGGCTTTTCTGAGCGCTTCTTCCAAAGACACAGGGGCATCACTTTTCCATAGCAGCTCTGCCAGTCTGTCTGCCGCTGCACTCCACATCACCAAAAACCCCTCTGGCCGCATTTCTTACGCAAAGATGCAGCAAAGCCTGACCGGTATGTGATTACGGAAAGGCAATCCCCGGCTTATGATGAATCAGATACCTGTGCACGGACGCAGCCTATGATTGATAGAAACCACTTTACGGTTTAGAATACCCCCAGGAACCTTGAGATGGTATGGTTAAGCAAGTGCTTTCCCGGGATGAGGAAGGATTGCATATGGATGGAAGAAAAGTACGACTGGATGGAAAAGAAGTACGAATGGACAGAATAGAAGCACGAATGGACGAAATAGAATCACGAATGGATGGACAAGAAGCATTAAAGATATATTTCGGATATGATTCCTTTAAGCCCGGACAGCAGGAGATCATTGACGCGATTTTATCCGGGACAGATGTACTGGCAATCATGCCGACCGGGGCAGGAAAATCCATCTGCTACCAGGTGCCGGCCCTGCTTCTGCCGGGCATTACCATTGTCATATCCCCGCTGATCTCCCTGATGCAGGATCAGGTGAAGGCTTTGAACGAAGCCGGAATTCATGCCGGATACATTAACTCCTCCCTGACGGAAAGACAGATTTCAATGGTATATGAGAGGGCAGCGAAGGGAACCTATAAGATCCTTTATGTTGCGCCGGAGCGCCTGGAAAGCCATGGATTTGTCGAATTCACCGGGCAGATCACCATCTCAATGGTAACTGTGGATGAAGCACATTGTATCTCTCAATGGGGGCAGGACTTCCGTCCGAGTTACCTGAAGATCGTAGACTTTATCGACCGCCTTCCGAACCGCCCGGTTGTAGGCGCTTTCACGGCGACGGCGACGGAAGAGGTGAAAAATGATATTGCCTGTGTGCTGAAGCTCCGGCAGCCGGAGGTGGTCATCACCGGCTTTGACCGTGAAAACCTGTATTTTGATGTTGAGAGAATCAAAGACAAGGACGGCTATGTCCTGGAATACATCAGGAATCATCCGGGCGATAGCGGCGTCATCTATTGTGCTACCAGAAAGAATGTTGACGCGTTATACGAGCTGCTCACAGCGTCCGGAATCCCCGTGGCAAGATATCATGCCGGAATGGACAACGCAGACAGGAAAAAGAGCCAGGAAGATTTTATCTATGACAGGAGCCCTGTGATTGTTGCCACCAATGCATTTGGAATGGGGATTGACAAATCCAACGTAAGATTTGTCATTCACTACAATATGCCCCAGAGTATGGAGAATTATTATCAGGAAGCCGGAAGGGCAGGAAGGGATGGAGAGCCTGCGCAATGCATCCTGCTTTTTTCCCCGCAGGATATCATGATCAACCGATTTCTGCTGGAGCATAAGGACTTCTCTGACGTTCCGGCGGAAGACATTGACCTGATCCGGCAGCGCGATACGAAAAGGCTTCAGGCGATGGAAGGATATTGCAGGACATCGGACTGTCTGAGGAATTACATCCTTGACTACTTTGGAGAGAAGCGGGACAAGCCATGCGGCAGCTGCGGCAATTGCCAGCGGGAATATACTCAGGTCGATATGACGGAGGAAGCAAAGCAGGTGATCAATTGCGTATGGGAGACGAGGGGCAGGTATGGGCAAAATGTCCTCCTCGGCACGCTTCTTGGCGCAAACCGCGCAAGATTAAAGGAACTCGGCACAACAGAATACAAGACATACGGCGTGCTTGCGAATCATCCGGAAGCTGACCTGCGCCTGCTTGTCAGCCAGCTGATCGAGGATGGCTACCTGCGTCAGACTGCGGATCAATACAGCGTGATCCGCCTTGGGAACATAGAACCTCTGAGAGACCCGACAATACGTGTCCTGGTTCGGAAGCATGAAGACACCCAGTCTGAAACGCGGCCGGCAAAACCGGCAAGGAGAAGCACCGACACCCTCACCAGGGCAGGATATGAGCTCTTTGAGGTGCTTCGGAGTCTTCGGCTTCAAATTGCAAGAGAAGAAGGCTTGCCTCCATATATCATTTTCAGTGATAAAACCCTTGTCGATATGAGTGCCAAAGCGCCGCGCGGGCGGACGGCCATGCTGGCCGTATCCGGCGTGGGAGAGGCAAAATACGGAAAATACGGCAGGCGGTTTCAGGATGCAATCTCCGAATACCTGGAGCAGCATCCTGGCGCTGTCACTGGTATCATCGATTCGGAAGGTGATGCAGGAGAAGGTGGAAGCCACGGAGAACCTGCCCTTGGAAGGGCCGCGTATAACCGTAAAATGAACCGGCCGGACGGTGCCGGGGCACCCTGGACAGAATCGGAGGACAGGCAGCTTGACGAAGAGTACCACTCCGGCATGAAGATATCACAGATCGCAAAGGTACACGACCGCACGAATGGGGCGATCAGATCAAGACTGAAAAAACATGGGTTGATTGAATAGCCAAGGAGATTGCATCTGTAAATCCTCTGTAAATGACAAGGATTAAGAAGCTTCTCCTGATCCTGCAGCAGATCGACGGAAGCCTGTTCGGCTTCATGGCATGTTGACCGGCGTCCCGACGCTTGCACTCCTCCTGTATATCGTTGACAAGTCCACGGAGCTTCGCGTCAGGAAGAAACACCTGCCTGCACTTCCGGAAGAATAGATGATTTTCTTTCGAGCAGCATGCTGATCAGTGCCAGAATCATAATAATCACAGACATTACAATCGAGAAAGGGCGCATGACGGTATGGCAGTGCATGGTATTCA
>CAMORF010000359.1 GCA_946623485.1 uncultured Clostridia bacterium | reverse complement strand
CTTTATTCCGCATTCTTTATTCCGCATTCTTTATTCCGCATTCTTTATTCCGCATTCTTTATTCCGCATCTTTATTTCGCATCTTTATTTCGCATCTTTATTCCGCATCTTTGTTCCGCTTTATTATTCCGCATCTTTATTCAGTAGCTTTATTATTCCGTATCTTTATTCAGCGTACGCGTGTTCCTTGTGCAAGGCTACAATTGCTCTTATAATGAACGATATAAAGCGGAATCGCCGCAGACTGCTGAATGCCTGATTTACAGATAGGAGGGGCTCTATGAAGTTGCTGGAAGAACGGATTCGGAGGGATGGCGTAGTCAAGGAAGGAAACATTCTCAAGGTTGACAGTTTTCTGAACCATCAGATGGACATCGACCTGTTCAACGCGATGGGAGAAGAATTCCACCGCCTGTTTGCAGACCGCCCGGTCAATAAGATTCTGACCATTGAAGCATCCGGGATCGGGATTGCCGTGATTACGGCCCAGCATTTTCACGTACCGGTGGTATTTGCGAAGAAGGCGCAGAGCGTAAACCTGGATGGTGAGATGTACACCACAAAGATCGAGTCTTTTACGCATAAGAGGACATATGACGTCATCGTCTCCAAGAAGTTCCTCAGCAAGGATGACCACGTTCTGGTGATTGATGATTTCCTTGCAAATGGATGTGCGGTGAATGGCCTGATTGACCTGATCCGTTCTGCGGGCGCTTCTGTTGAAGGGGTTGGCATTGCCGTAGAAAAGGGCTTCCAGACCGGCGGGAAGCTGATCCGTGAAAAGGGGATCCGGGTGGAATCTCTTGCCATTATCGACAGCATGGATGCCGGTACCGGCGAGATCGTCTTCCGTGAGCAAGGGTAATGATGTGATTGATTTTTGAGCTGACGATCGGATGAAAAGACAAGCAAAATGTACAAGTTATTTTGCGACAGATCCCCTGCGGCAGATCCTAACATGGGGGATTCGTGCTGCTTCGGTATCGTAAAGTAACATCTTTTCAAAAGAGTTGGCAGGCGATCGCCGCAGGACGGCGATCTGGTTCAAAAAAAGATCAGACGCCTCAGAGACATCTGATCTTTTTTTGCGCTTTCGGAGAAGCAAATCCCGGAAACCCC
The DNA here is from genome assembly GCA_946623485.1 of uncultured Clostridia bacterium. GTDB lineage: Bacteria > Bacillota > Clostridia > Lachnospirales > Lachnospiraceae > Porcincola. Next base: position 1,738 of record CAMORF010000359.1, on the reverse strand, counting down.
AGGTGTTATTTTAATTCGCTGGTACAGAAGCCGCATCTGGTTGCTTCGATCGGAACTTCGTTCTTGCAGAACGGGCAGACCTTTGTGGTCGGAGCTTTTTCAGGCTCAGGCCGGCGCAGCTTGTTCATGCCCTTCACGACCATAAACAGCACGAATGCCACGATCAGGAACTGGAGAACCTGCTGGATGAAGCTGCCGTAAGCGAATACAGCTGCTCCCTCTGCCTTGGCTGCCGCCAGGCTCTTGTAAGTGCCTCCATCAAGCGAAATGAACAGGTTGGTAAAATCGATCTTGCCGGTTGCCAGAGAGATGACAGGCATGATGATGTCATCTACCAGAGAACTGACGATCGAGTTGAAAGCTCCGCCGACGATGACACCGACTGCCATGTCCATGACGTTGCCGCGCATGATGAATTCTTTGAATTCACTGATCATTCCCATAAGACTCAACTCCCTTCTATGGTTTGCGGTTATAATTATCAGACAGATTTAGTATAACATGGATTCCTGTTTGTTTCCATGATAAAATGTTGCTTGCAGATCCTACAGATCGATGATTGATGATGGTTACAGGCGAGAATATGAGTTGCAGCCGGCAATGAAGGAGGCATATGAAATTTATACATATGGCGGACGTTCACCTGGGCTGTGAGCCGGACGGGCGTTCTGAATGGTCCAAAGAACGGAAGCGGGAATTGTGGGAAACATTCCGGTCTTCGGTAGCGGATGCGGACCGGATGAAGGCGGATCTCGTCCTGATTGCAGGCGACCTGTTTCACCGCACGCCGGATGTGGAACAGCTCCGGGAAGTGAATTACCTGCTGGGATCGTATCCCGATGTGTGCTTTGCGCTGATTGCGGGCAATCATGACTGCTGCAGCCCGGGAAGCGCCTGGGAAAGTTTTGAGTTTGCCCCGAATGTTGCATTCCTGGGCAGCAGTGAAACGGAATGCATCCGCTTTCCGTCTATTTCCTGTGAAGTATATGGGTTTTCCTATGACAGGGCGCAGATTACGGAGAGCCGTTATGACCGGCTGCGTCCGGGGAAAAATGAATATTTTCACATCCTGCTTGCCCACGGCGGGGATCGGGAGCACATCCCGATTGACCCTAAGGCCCTGGCATCCTCCGGGTTTGATTACATAGCGTTGGGGCATATCCACAAACCGACTGTCCTGATTCCGGACAAGGCGGTCTATCCTGGCGCTCTGTCTCCGATTGACGCAGGCGACGAAGGCCCCCATGGATACATCGCAGGCCAGACCCATGGGACGCAGACAGAAGTGCATTTTGTCAAAAAAGCACTTCGGGAATACGTATCCTGCACGGTTGAAGCAGATGAGGAAGATACGGTGTTCTCGATCCGTGACCGGGTGCAGGCGGCAATTGCGTCACGGGGGCCGGAGAATCTCTATAAGGTTACCATCAGCGGGTTGAGAAATCCTGCCATAGAATATGACACGGAGCTGATCCGGTCAGCGGGAATGATTCTTGAGGTGAAGGACCAGTCCGTCCCAGCGTTCCATATGGAGGAATTAAAGACAAGGTACCGGGGGACGCTGATCGGCCGCTATATCGAAAGCTTTGAGGGAAAAGACCTGACGGACACGGAAAAGAAGGCGCTTCGGTATGGACTGGAGGCTTTGCTTTCCGACGGCGCCCGAAGGCAGGGCTAGCTACAGCGACTGAGGGCGCTGCGTGCCAGTGGCACGCGGTTAGCGCCGACCGGAGCGAAG
>CAMORF010000358.1 GCA_946623485.1 uncultured Clostridia bacterium | reverse complement strand
CGTCAAATATATCCCTCATCCTGCCTGTCTTTTCATCCGGTCCACAGCGCAAAAACAATAGGTTCGTCTCCGCCTGATGCGGAGACGAACCTACCATATTAACGAAGGAGCTCCGGCATGGGATTTACCCCTGCCATCAGGAAGATCCCGACCAGAATCGCCACTGTCATCGCGTAGATCAGGCATGGAATGATATTGGTCCGGATCAGCCGGCCCTCATTTCCGTTGGTGCCGGTGGTGGCGCAGACTGCGACGATATTATGAACGCAAATCATATTTCCGATCGCGCCTCCCATTGCCTGAAGCGCTACGATCAGCACCTGTGAGATCCCCAGGATGGAAGCTGTTTCAAACTGGATCGAGGAAAACAGCGTGTTGGAAACCGTATTGGAACCTGACATAAATGCCCCCAGGACGCCGATGAGCGGCGCGGCCAGGAAGTAAGCGCCTGAAAAGAGCGCAGCCATCGCGCCGGACAATGTATAGAGCATAGAATCATTGGCTCCTGTCCCCGTATACCGGTACAGGTTCACCATCGCTACGCCAAAGAGCAGGGCAACCGCAGCGCCAAAGATCTGCTTTCCCGTTTGCTTCAGTGCCTTTGCCCCATCTCCTGGATGCATCCCGTGGAAAAACACTGTCAGAATCGCAATCGGAAGGAACGGGAAGATTCCAGGATTATACAAAACCTTGAAATCCCAGTTTACCCCCTCAATTCCCAGAATCCGGTGGACATGGAGAATCAGCGGATCACGGTTCAGCACTGCCTTGATGCCAAACGCATCCACCCGGGTCAGCACCAGAAGAATGCCTATGACAACATAAGGCATCCAGGCCTTCAAAGGGCTCAGGCCGGTATCTGTGACTGCGTTCTTCACTCCGCCTGCTCCCCAGCTTTCCTCTCCCCATTCTTCATATCCCTCAAAGGTCCATACCCGTTTCGGAACAAACCAGCCTTTCCGGACCGCAAAGACCAAAACCGGGAGCGCTCCGATAAACGCGATCATGCTCGTCAGATCCGGCCCTGCAAAGATTCCCATCACCAGATAGATCGTGCTCACGACTACTCCGGTAAACAGGCAGAACGGAAGCACCTCCAACGCATCCTGAAACCTGTGGCGTTTCCCGAAGACCTTGCACAAAACCATGACGCCGATGAAAACAATGATTGTTCCACCGATGCAATGGGGAATCACCACCCATTTCGTCAGCACTCTGGTGAACTGATCCGGGTCTCCTCCCCGGGAAATGACCGCATCCCGCACCGTTGCGGAAGCAGTCAGGAGCGGCACCCCAACCGGGCCAGGCTCAACCGGCCATGAGTTATAGATCAGGCAGACAGTTGCCGCCGCAAGCGGCGGAAATCCCAGTCCGATCAGGATCGGGGCAGCGAGGGCAGCCGGCGTCCCGAAGCCTGCCGTGCCTTCGATGAATCCGGCAAATACAAAACCAACCAAAACGCACTGCAGCCTGGCATCCGTCGTAATATGGGAAAACATCCGGTTAATCGCTGCCATTGCCCCTGACTGGCGGAGTACATTCATCAACAAAATCGCGCCGAATATGATCATCAGGATCTCTGATGCGCTCAAAAACCCAAGTAAGGTTTCAGAAGTAATCTTCAAAAGATCCATCTTCCATACTGTTCCCGCCAGAATCGCGGCAAACAGCCAGGAAAGCGGCATCGCGCGTTTTGCCGGCCATGAAAATACTGTCATCAGAATCACGCATAGCAGGATCGGGCCTGCAGCTGCCAATGTTATCATCGTTTATTCTCCCTCCCGAAGTTCCTCCCAGAACAGATCATCCAGCGTCCGGTCCAAAATTCTGCAGATCTTTACACACAGCCGGATCGTCGGATTGTAATCCCCCTTCTCAATCGCGCTGATTGTCTGACGGGATACCCCCACTGCGCGTGCCAGTTCCTCCTGGGAAAGATCCTTCGCGGCACGCGCGCTTTTCAAACGAAGATTCTTCATCACGCCTCCTCTTCTTCCGGCTTCAGGTGCCGGATCAATGTCGTGACAAGGATTGTCGTAAACAGGGGGATACACAGAACAATCATCAGCCTGCTATCCTCGCATGGGATGCTCAGATCCCGGAACAGCCCCTCCCGGATCAGGGAAACCAGGCATATGACGCAGCATACCTCGATTCCGGAAATCACGGCAAGAAAAGGGTAATTCCTGGAATTCGACCGATTCATCCCATAATAGGAATCATGCAGAATGCTATATCCTACAATCACGCTTCGACTGATCATCACTCCCAGAAACACTGCATTGGATGCCGTCAGGAAACGAAATCCGCTGAGATTTTCCAGAAGAAACAAGCCGCCAAAATACAGGACAGAAACATAAAAACCGTACCATGCCCCCCTGCCGCGAAGTTCCAGCTGCATCTCATCGTATTCACTGCGGATCCGCTTCTGGCGGAAAAACTTCTCATAAGCAATGACAATAATCAGCAATAATACGGGAAGCAATGACATCCAATCAAACCGGCCTTTCATATGCCAACCTCCTTTTCATCATCCTGTCATTCCTACCATTCCTACCATCAAAGACAGTTTCTCCCAAAAAAATAACCTCCTCCTCTTCATATCTTCATCTTTGTGTGCATTATAATTAACCGGTAGAATTATGTCAAGTATATTTGTCATTCTTCACATTACAGAAGCGTTACAATTCACAACTGTTCCTTCCACTGGTCTTAGCGCCATCACCGTTTCACATGTCTGCTGCTTCGCAGCTTTTGTTCCCGGTTGGTGTGAAGCTTCCTGCGATCCAGACTATGGCGCATTACGCTAAGGATCTGCCGCATAATAACTTGTACATCTTGCTTGTCTTTTCATCCGATAGCACAGCTCAAAAAT
>CAMORF010000357.1 GCA_946623485.1 uncultured Clostridia bacterium | reverse complement strand
TCTCGAATGAAAATCCTGCGCAATCTGCACAATTTATTTTGTAACAGCTCCTAAGGAGCAGTTGATAAGGAGCAGTCATGGAAAACTATATTGTGGAAATGCGCCACATCACAAAACGCTTTCCCGGTATCATTGCAAACGATGATGTCAGCCTCGGGATCCGGAAGGGTGAGGTATTTGCCTTGCTGGGCGAGAACGGTGCGGGGAAATCTACTCTGATGAGCATGCTGTTCGGGATGTACGAGCCGGACCTTGGAGAGATTTACGTGAAAGGCAAAAAGGTTGCATTCAAATCTGCCAATGACGCGACCGCCATGAATATTGGGATGGTTCATCAGCATTTCAAACTCGTCGATAACTATACCATCGCGGAAAACATCGTTCTTGGCATGGAACCCATGAAGAAGCGGTTCGGAATCTTTCCTTCCGTGGACATGAAAAAAGCGAACCGCGAGATCGCGCAGCTCTCGAAGGAATATGGACTGGAGGTTAATCCGACAGACCTGATCCAGGATGTACAGGTTTCCGTCCGCCAGAGAGTCGAGATCCTGAAGATGCTCTACCGTAAGGCGGAGATCATGATCTTTGATGAGCCGACGGCCGTGCTCACCCCCTCGGAGATTGACTTCCTGCTGAAGATTATCGATGGCCTGCGTAAGGCAGGCAAGACCATCATCCTGATTACGCACAAGATTGAGGAGATCAAGCAGATTGCGGACCGGTGCGCGATCCTGTGCCGCGGCCGCCTGATCGATATCCTGGATGTCAGGACTGCTTCTGTGCAGGAGATGGCAAATATGATGGTCGGGCGCGAAGTCGATTTCAACCGGCACAAGAGCGCGGCACATTTCGGGAAAAATGTGCTGGAGGTACGCGGACTCACCGTGCTGAATGAAAACCGTTTCCCTGTCGTGAAAGGGGTATCCTTTACGATCCGGGCAGGTGAAATCTTTGCCATTGCCGGCGTTTCCGGCAATGGCCAGACAGAGATCGCGGATGCCGTTACCGGTCTTGCCGCCGCATCGGAAGGACAGGTATTCCTGAACGGGCAGGAGATTACCCGGTCCACGATCCGCAGCCGGGCGCAGGCAGGCATATCCTATATCCCGGAGGACCGGCATAGCACGGGCGTGGTCCTGGATTTTTCCCTGTCGGATAACCTGACCTTGCGCAGGTACCTGAAAGAACCCTATTCCTCCCACGGGATCCTGAATTTTGCCCGTTTCCGGGAAAATGCGCAGGAGATGATCGACCGTTATGATATCCGTTCAGGGCAAGGACCGCAGACAATCGTGCGGTCCATGAGTGGCGGGAACCAGCAGAAGGCAATTGTAGGCCGGGAGATTGAAGAACATTCGGACCTGATTATCTTCGTGCAGCCCACCAGGGGACTGGACATCGGCGCGATTGAGAATATCCATAATTACATCCTCCAGGAGCGGGACCGGGGAGCCGCGATCCTGCTCATTTCTCTGGAGCTGAACGAGGTCATGGAGCTTGCGGACACCATCGGGGTAATCTTCAGCGGAGAGCTTCTGAAGATTGCGCCGGCACAGGAGATGACCCGCTATGAGGTCGGGCGCTATATGATGGGGGTGAGGGAAGCATGAAAGAAAAGAAGAAAGCGGGGCTTGCCGTCCTCCTCACCAGCGACAGGTGGGGCAACCTGACGGTTTCGATCCTGGCGATCATCCTGATGCTGATCACATCCAGTGTGATTCTGCTCCTGATGGGGAAGAATCCTGTGATCGCGTTCCGGAGCTTCCTGCAGGGCTGCGGTTTTTTGCCGAAGGCAAAGTACGGCGGCGGGAGCGGCATGCTGTCGGATTTTTTTGATTACCTGAACATCCTGGCGCCGATGATGCTGGCAGCGCTGTCGTTCATTGTTGCTTTTAAGACGGGGCTGTTTAACATCGGAATCTCCGGTCAGATGCTCTTCTCCGGATTCCTGGCCACGATCCTTGTGGGGTACATCAAGGATCTTTCTCCCTGGATCGCCAAGCCGCTGGTCATCCTGATCGGAGTCGCTGCGGGAGGCGCGCTGGGCGCTTTGATCGGGTTTCTGAAATACCGGTTTAACATTCATGAGGTCGTATCCACGATCATGGTAAATTACATCATCAGCTACATCACGGGATTCTTCATCAACACCCGCTACGTGGACATGCTGACCCGTTCCAGCCGGATCTGCACGCCGGCCGCACGTCTGACCTGGACGAAAGTTCCCCTCGGAGGCGTTTCCTGCAACATCCCGCTGGGCATCGTGATCGCGCTGGCGGCAGTGTTCGTGGTGAAATTTATATTCGATAAAACGGTGTTCGGGTTTGAATTGAAGGCGGTGGGCACCAGCCGGAAATGTGCCCGGTACATCGGGGTAAATGTGCGCAAGAGCATCATCCTGTCGATGGCGTTTTCCGGGATCTTCGCGGGACTTGCCGGGGTAACCTACTACCTGGGGTACACGAATACGATGGTTCCGAAGACATTGCCCGGAATGGGATATGATTCCATTGCCGTCGCGCTCCTGGGTAACTCTACGCCGATCGGCTCCATCTTTGCGTCCGTGATTATCACGATATTCCAGAGCGGTGCCAACTATATGAGTTCGTCCATTGGCGTGGCCAAGGAGATCGCCTCACTGATCACCGGCATCCTGCTTCTCTTTGCGGCCTGCGGTGAATTCATGAAGGCGCTGGGAATCAGGCGGATTGAGAAGATCGAGGACGCGCGGATCGCCGCGATGCAGGCGGAGCGCGCGAAGGCGCAGGCAGGAGACGGCTCGAACCGTGCGGATATGGCCGGAAATGATGTCTCTGCCGGAAGCAATAGTTCCTCCGGAAGCAGCAGTTTCTCCGGAAGCGGCAGTTCCTCCGGAAGCGATAGTTCCTCC
>CAMORF010000356.1 GCA_946623485.1 uncultured Clostridia bacterium | reverse complement strand
GACTATTTTATCGAGGACTGCGAATGAGGAGGGCAAACATGACAACGGATTTTCTGATCGGGGCGATCCGGGCCAGCCGGGATCTGCATCCGCAGGTAAAGACGGAGCTGGAAGAGAGACTGTACCGGGGAGCGGACATGCCGATATCTGAGGAATCGGCGATGGATGCGCTTCGGGATGCCGGATGGGTTGAGTGCGACTATGATTGCATACCTTTTGCTATGGTAAAAGCAAAGTTGAAGGGGATTGAGAAGGTATGAAGGGCAAACAGATAGCCATGGACGCCGCCCTGGAGGATCTTGACCGGTACGAGCTGGAACGCGAGAAGCGGGAAACGGATGCGATCAGGGCAAGGCTGGACGAGAGATATGAGCGTGCCGATTATCACAAGATGCAGAAAAGGGAATACCCTGAGGGCAGCGTTGTGATCATCGGGCAGAACCTCTTTCGGAACGGCCGTTACAAATGGCACTTTTACCGCACGGTGTTGACATACCATCCGATTGGCGTGCAAGCCTGCAGAGCATGGTTCGTGGAATCCAGGAACGATGAATTCCCGGAGCAGCCGCCGTGGGCAGGTGTTGTCGGGCATGAGGACGAGCCGAAGAGTATTGACTATTTCCCGGAGCATATCCATTGGATGACGGGGGAGATCGTTGAACCGGTATACACATGGAGCATGAGAGACTGGAGGGAGTTCATTGAGCGGCAGTATACAGGCAGAAATGCCTGATGTGACAAAGCCGCTGGAGGATACCGTTGAGAAGATCGCCGATTGGCTGGCGGCAGAAGCTAAAACCAATGATGCAAACAGGGAGATCCTGTACATGGCCGCGAAGCTCCTCCGGGCGTTTGACGATATGTTTGCACCAACCTGGGAGGATGTTGAATGGGCGGAGCAGATGCGGAAGGACAGGGAAGAAGACCGGCGGAACGGGAGACCGTGGAATCTTGACTGAGAGGTGGGCGGATGCGGTACATCTACAACGACGAGGACAATGCCCCGATGGTGATGGATGTGCCGCCGCCGTACCGGATCAGAACATGGGAAGAAATGATCAATTCATGGGAGGGCAAACACAATGCCGATGGACAAGGCCAGGTATCCGGCGGACTGGAAACAGATCGCGCAAACAGTGAAGGAGAAAGCAGGATGGATCTGCCAGGGCTGCGGGATGCAGTGCAGGAAACCGGGGGAGCCGTTTGATACACACCGGCGGACGCTGACGGTTCACCACATCAACCACATTCCGGAGGACTGCCGGGAAGAAAATCTGATTGCGCTGTGTGCCGGATGCCATCTGAGGGCAGACGCAGAGCACCACGCGGAGACAAGGAGGAAACATGAGCGAAATCAAGATGCCTGATCTGCAGATCGTTTATCTGCGGCCGGATGAGCTGGTGCCGTATGAACGGAATACAAGGGTGCACACGCCCACGGACATTGAGCAGATCAAGACCAGCATCCTGCGGGTCGGATTTGATGATCCGATAGGAATTTGGGGCGAGCACAATGTGATCGTTGAGGGCCACGGACGGCTGATCGCGGCGAAGGAGCTTGGGCTGGAGCGGGTGCCATGCATTCGGCTGGATCACATGACGGATGCCCAGCGGCGCCGGTATGCCATCGATCACAACCGGACACAGGAGCTGTCCAGCTGGGACTTTGATAAGCTGGAGGAGGAGATTGCCGCGCTGATGCTCCAGGGAGTGGACATGAGCGATACCAAATTTGCGCTGAAAGCCCTTGCGGAAGAAGATCCGGCCCAGGAATTCGCGGACGCGGAGAAGCAGAAAAACCACGTCTGCCCCAGGTGCGGCCATGTGTGGGCAAAGGAGGATGCCTGATGGAAGATTTGAAAATCGTAATGATTCCGATTGATCAGCTGACGCCTTATGAAAACAACACCCGGAAGCACACGCAGAAGGATATTGACGTGATCAAGGCCGCGATCCTGGCGGATGGGTACAATGATCCGATTGGCATATGGGGAGATCGGAACATCATCGTGGAGGGCCACGGAAGGTGGCTTGCGTGCAAACAGCTGGGGTATACGGAAATGCCTTGTATCCGGCTGGATCATCTGACCGATGAGCAGCGGAAGGAGTACGCGATCCGGCACAACAGGGCTGCGGAATTCAGCACATGGGATTTCAAACTGCTGGCCGAGGAGATCGAGAAGCTGGAAGCGGAAGGCATGGACATGAGCATGCTGGATTTCAAGCTGGATCGGGAAGAGGAAACGCCGATGGTCCTGGATGGGAGCGGGGCGATTGAATACGGGGAGGAGGCTTTCGGGGATGACAAATTCCAATGCGAATGTCCGGTCTGCGGATTCCGGTTTAACGAAAAGTGAGCACCGGTTCCCGTGGAAGTGGAACCTGTCTGACCTGAAGGACGTACCGAAGAACGGGAAAAAGGTGTTTTCCTGCTTTTCCTGCGGCGGCGGGTCCAGCATGGGGGACAAGCTGGCCGGGTATGAGATGGTCGGCTGCTGTGAGATCGATCCGCGAATGGTGGAGATCTACCGGAAAAACCTGCATCCTTCCCTTGTGTATAACACGGATATCCGGGATCTGCTGAAAGCGCCTCTCCAGCGGGTCATGTATGAACTGGACATCCTGGACGGGAGCCCGCCATGCAGCGTATTCAGCACGGCCGGAGATCGGGAAGAGGGCTGGAACAAGGAAAAAGTGTTCCGGGAAGGACAGGCGAAGCAGAAGCTGGATGATCTGTTCTTCTACTTCATCGATGTGGCGAAGGAACTGCAGCCGAAGGTGGTCATTGCGGAAAACGTCAGCGGCCTGATCAAGGGTAACGCGAAAGGGTACGTGAACGAGATCTTCAAAGCGTTCCAGGAGGCCGGATATGTGCCGCAACTGTTTCTGCTGA
>CAMORF010000355.1 GCA_946623485.1 uncultured Clostridia bacterium | reverse complement strand
ATTGATATTGTTTCTTTCCACAGCAAGAAGCGTGAATATGTGGAGCAGGAAGCCTTGAAGTATCATATCAGGATATACCGCTATCTTAATGACATTGGTACAGGGGGGCGATGCCTTATCGGCTGATGGTCCGGTTGCAGCCTTTTCCGTTTGGGAGGTAGTTGGTGCAGCCCCAGAAGACCTGGCCGCTTTTACGGTTGCGCTTGATGATCAGGTAGCCGTCCCGGCAGCAGTCACAGCGCATGATGTTCATCCGGCCGCCCGCGAGGTCATTGGTCAAAAAGCCGCAGATCTCAGGTTCGTTGGAGCATATGTACAGAGGAAGGCCGAAGGCTTTGTGAAAGCGAAGCTTCATCGGATATCCGCAGACAGGGCAGCGTTTGGACAAAGGGTCCAAAGATGCCTGGCTGCGGGACAGACGGCCTTCCAGTTTTACATTGTCATAGTCATCCAGGAGTTCCAGAAGGAATTCCGAGGGATGGTCTGAAGGCGCGATCATCCAGACACGGTTTTTTGTCCGTGTCATTGCCACATAAAACAGGCGGCGCTCTTCTGCATAGTCATAAGAATGGTCTTCTTTGAGCACCATCTTCAGAAGCGGGTCATCCTCCAGCTTGGAGGGAAATCCATAGCGCTCATTTTTGGTATTCAGGATTACCACGTCATCATAGCCGAGCCCCTTGGAGGAATGCGCTGTCATGAAGGTGATGCTCAGCTTCGGATATTTGAGGGACAGAATACGGCTTCCATGATTCCGGAAGGTAAATCTATCCGAGCGAGACAGGTGATATCCGTCGAAGTTGAACCGGCCGAGCACCAGGACAGAATGTCCTTCCTCCTTTCCGCCGTGATAGGCTACGATCTCATCGAGCGCCTGTTCAAATGCCTGCGCCTGGCGTGTGAACCAGGTATCCCTTCTGCCTGATTCCAGGTAAGTCCCCCTCTGCGGAGGATCATAAGTCAGGATGATCATCGGATCCTGGATGGTCCGGGAAGACTTCAGGGTTTTTTGGATCTGGGAGGTATTCTTCTGGATAAAACCGCCTGCGATGTCGATAACCTCCTGCGCGTTGCGGTATGTGTGCTCGATCCGGAGCAGGCTCGCATAGCCCATTTTTTCCCGGAATCCGGTGAACAGGGAGATATCAGACCCGCTGAAAGCATAGATGGACTGCCAGTCATCCCCCACTGCGATGATCTTTGCGCCTGTGGCCATGCGGAGCGCACGCACCAGGTCAAAGCGCTGCCGGGAAATGTCCTGGTACTCATCTACGATGATGTATTTGAAGTCAGGCGTGACAGCTTCGGCATGGCTGCCGGCTTTGTGCTGTGCAACGATCCGACGCAGGATGGCGGCAGAATCGTTGATCATGTCCTCGAAGTCCAGGGCCTGTTTTTCCTGCAGCACCCGTTCATATTCCAGATAGCAGGCCCTGGCGATCTCAAGGAAAAGCTGCGTCCTCACATTTTTCTGCGTCCTCCGCAGGGAATCAAATGTATCCAGCGTGTATCCGTCTGTCTTGAAAGCGGAAAGGAACCGGACAAGCAGCATCACGAGCCGTGTCACTGACCGCGCTTCCTCCTGGGAGATCAGCATACCCAGAACTTTCTCTTCCGGCAGGGGGCGAAGCACGATTCCTCTGGAGGTGAGAAGCTCTTCCAGATGCTGTGTCAGGGAACGGCCGTCGCGGTAGGAAGCATAGGTATAGATCAGGTTCGTCCCGTGGCTGCGGTGGAATATCGCTTTGGAACGGGCGCAAGCCTTGTACCGTTCCAGATCCTGCTGTGAGTAGCGGCTGCTGGTGCCATCCTCTGAGATGCCAAAATGCTCCAGGTACCAGGTCTGCCCATTCTGCGTGATGGAGAAATCCGGCGTGTAAGGCTTACCGGAGCCGGGCAGGTCATAGGGATACACCGGTTCATATTCATAGGAAATGCCGTTCAGATACAGAAAGTTCGCAATCTGAGCCTCCTGATGAGAACGGACGATCTCATTGCGGATTGTGACAGGCTGCTTGTTTCGGATGTTCAGAGCCGTTTCGTGTATTTCGCCAAGCTGGCTGCGGAGCGTTTCGTAATTTCCCAGTGACACGTTGCGGAAGAAGGTTTCCGGATCATTGGTGCCGAATGGCGCGTCCATATAGTAGGAAAAGAACAGGAGCAGCTTGTGTACCATATCTTCGTCCCGGAGTACCTGGCGCTGGAAATACGCAAGGATCGATGTGTATTTCAGGGAAGGATCCGCGATATTGACTTTTTCCGGGTTATCCTTGTGGAGGATGGCATTCCCGGTGGAATGAAAGGTCGCAATGGGACATGGGAGCCCGAGATTTTTCTGGATCCTTTCCTTCAGCTCTGCCACTGCCTTGTTGGTAAATGAGATGACAAGGATCTCTCCCGGGGAGATGTGCATCCGCTCTGTCAGGTACCGTACCTTCGCGGCAACGGCGGTGGTCTTTCCAGCTCCGGCTCCGGCGATGACCAGACAGTAGTCCTCGTCATTGATGACCATGCGCCGTTGATCATCATCCAGCCGGATGGCCGGATCGATGGGATCCAGGATATGGTCAAGATAATCCTTCTCCGATTCCAGGGTCTGCTCCACATACTGCCGGTTCCTTGCCCTGGCGATGGCATAGATGCGGTCAAAGAAGGATAACGTAGAAACGGCTTTCTCATACTGGATTCCGTATTTTCTGCAGCAGGTTTTCAAAAGCCCTGATTCGGAGAGGGTATGAAAATGCGCCAGCGCATCCTGGCTGCCTTGAAGAAGATTGCTCAGGTCGCTTCTTGAGAGGAACCGTTTTTCCGCAAACAAAGAAGCCGCCGTTTTCCGGATAGAAGCAAGCGTTTTCCAATCCTCCGGAACCTGCGGGATCTGTGCGTGTCTTTGAGGAAGGA
>CAMORF010000354.1 GCA_946623485.1 uncultured Clostridia bacterium | reverse complement strand
AGAGGTTCAGATTGGGAAGGAGATTTCCTCTCAGGATAAGATAAAATATGAACTCGAGTGGTAATATGCCTTTTTTGCTCCGGCCTTCGGGAAAGGATTACCTTTGGGGCGGGAGAAGGCTGAAGGATGACTTTGCGAAGGAGATCGACCTGGTGCCTCTGGCGGAGACCTGGGAATGCTCGACTCATCCGGATGGACCAAGTTATGCTGCATCCGGGGTGCATAAAGGACGGAAGCTGATTGATATCCTGTATGATCATCCGGAGTATATCGGGTCGCATCCAAGAGTGCAGCCTGGGGGCGGGATCCCTGTTCTTGTGAAGCTGATCGATGCGTCACAGGATCTCTCTGTGCAGGTGCACCCGGATGATGAATATGCTTATCTCCATGAGAATGGCTCTCTGGGGAAAACAGAGATGTGGTATGTGATAGATGCGGAAAAGGATTCCCATATCATCTATGGTTTTTCCAGAGATATGACGAAGGATTTATTGAGACAAAGTCTGGAGGACGGTTCTGTTGAACGGTATCTGCAGAGTGTACGGACGCGGAAAGACGATGTTTTTGCAATTGAGCCGGGAACTGTTCATGCCATAGGAGCCGGGACGCTTATCGCTGAAGTGCAGGAGAGTTCCAATATCACGTATCGTTTGTTTGATTATCATCGCCGGGATAAAAAGGGGAATCTTCGCCGGCTCCAAATAGACTCGGGATTGGAGGTGGCGTCTCTGAAGAGCAGCATACAGCCGCGGCAGCCGATCCGGGTTTTAAATTACAGGCCGGGAGTTGCTTCAGAGCTTTTGTTTCGATGCAAGCACTTTCAGGTGGAAAGACTTCTGATTAATACAGAGCGTATTCGCAGGATGGCGGATTATCGTACGGATGAAGCTTCGTTCAAGGTTCTGTTGTGTATAGGCGGGTGCGCGACTGTGTTTGCGCTGGGTGACAGCATGAAGGGTTCTTTGCAGCAAGATGGGTGCTGGACGGTATTCCGGGGAGATTGTATGTTTGTCCCGGCAAACAGTGTACCGCTCAAACTGCATGGGAAAGCCCGGTTTTTGTCAGTTGTATGTTGAGTAAAACCGTGTACTTTGTAACGTGCTGCCGGAGTATCAGAGAACCCGTAAAAAAGGGAAAATGTCAATTAAAAAACGGTCAGGTTATTTCTGAACGGTTCCGGAGAGAAAGTAGAGAGTCAATATGAGGACAGGCACTCAGATCAGAGAAGAATATGAGAGATGGCTGCAGATGGCAGGGGATGCGGAATTGCAGTCTGAGCTGAAGGCGATGGACGCAGCGGCGGTTGAGGATGCATTTTACCGGGATCTGGCGTTTGGCACAGGCGGCCTTCGGGGAACGATCGGAGCCGGTACGAATCGGATGAACCGGTATGTGGTTGCGAAGGCAAGCCAGGGGCTGGCGCAGTATCTGCTTGAGTCTGATCAGGAGCCCTCTGTTGTGATCGGCTACGACAGCAGGATCAAGAGCGATCTGTTCGCGCGGATTGCGGTGGAAGTGTTCGCTGGGAATGGGATCAGGGTCTGGTTATGGCCGGAGCTTCTTCCGGTGCCGACGGTTTCCTTTGCCGTCCGCAGGCTGGGCGCTTCCGCTGGTGTGATGATCACGGCTTCGCATAACCCGAGTAAGTACAATGGATATAAGGTGTATGGGAGTGACGGATGCCAGATCACGACCCAGGCCGCGAAGACGATCCTGGGGAAGATCCGGGAAGTGGATTATTTTGAGGATCCCCGTCTGATGAGGCTGGAGGCCGCGGAGGAAGGAGGACTCCTGCAGGAGATTGATTCTTCCGTGCTGACAGAGTTCACAGAGGCGGTAAAGGGACAGTCTGTCCTGTTCGGAGATGAGATAGACCATGATGTGGCGATCGTATATTCTCCATTGAATGGAACCGGGTTGAAGCCGGTCACAAGGGTGCTGGCGGAAGCGGGATTTACAAACATCACTGTTGTGGAGGAGCAAAGAGACCCGGACGGGACATTTCCAACCTGTCCTTATCCGAATCCGGAGATTCGGGAGGCAATGCAGCTGGGACTTGCATATTGCCGGAAGACAGGCGCGGACCTGCTGCTGGCTACGGATCCGGACTGCGACCGGTGCGGGATTGCGGTGAAGACGCCGGAGGGAGATTACCGGCTTCTGACAGGGAATGAAGTGGGGCTTCTGCTTCTGGATTATATCTGCGCCCAGAGGGTGAAGCATGGCAGGATGCCGGAGCATCCTGTGTTTGTGAAGACGATCGTTACTATGGATCTTGCGGAGAAGATCGCAGATCATTATGGTGTTGAAACGAGGAATGTCCTGACGGGCTTCAAGTTTATCGGTGAGGTGATCGGATGCCTGGAGAAGGAAGGCCGGGCCTGCGATTATATCTGCGGCTTCGAGGAGAGCTACGGATATCTGACGGGTTCCTATGTGAGGGATAAGGACGGCGTGAATGCGGCCTTCATGATCTGTGAGATGTTTGCGTTCTATAAGACCAGGGGCATCAGCCTGATCGATCAGCTGGAGAAGTTGTATCATACCTATGGATACTGTCTGAATACGCTGCACTCTGTCGAGTTTGAAGGTTCAGCCGGCATGCAGAAGATGGCGGCGATCATGGAACGCTTCCATGGCGGCATGAAGGTGATTGGCGGGGAACGGGTGACCAGGACGATGGATTACAGCAAAGGTCTTGATGGGCTTCCTGCGTCAGATGTTTTGAAGTTTTATACGGAGTCCGGAAGTATTGTCGTACGCCCTTCCGGCACCGAGCCGAAGCTGAAAGCATACATCAGCGTAACTGCTGACAACAAGGAAGCCGCACAGAGAGTAGAAGGAAGGATGTTTGATGATCTGAGCCGGATCTTAGAGGCTTAGAGACGCACGGTTACAAGTGTAGTTACAAGTCACACCCACTGGG
>CAMORF010000353.1 GCA_946623485.1 uncultured Clostridia bacterium | reverse complement strand
CTCGAATGAAAATCCTGCGCAATCTGCACAATTTATTTTGTAACAGCTCCTTAGGATCTGTCGCAAAATCACTTGCGCATCTTGCTTGCCTTTTCATCCGAATAGTACAATTCAAACATCATTCACATAGTTAGGATCTGGCTACAGATGCTTCAGCGTAATCATCTGCCAGACATGATATCCGATCTGGACCGGCATCGGAAGCGCAAGATCAGCCACTGTTTCCAGCAGGATTCTCAACCGCAGCCTTTGCTTGAGCTGCTGATCCAGCTTCCGGTTTTTCATCTCAGCCATGGTGATTCGCACATCCTCTTCATGCGCGAGCAGATCTACATTTTCAAAACGGAACCGGTCAAGCCTTTCCAGGAATGGCGGTTCCCTGTTTCACCACTCCCTTGCTTTCCCTTTTTCTGCATCTCATTTTCCTGCGAGACGCAGGGCGCTTTTATAACTGAGCGCGGCAAGCGCACTTGTAATGGCGATTCCGATCGATGCCAGCAGCCGGTGATCCATCCTTGTGCCAAGGAAGACCATCAGCACGGTAAGCCCCATCACGATAAACATATTGGGGAACATATAGATGACCACCGCCGCGCCTTGCTTGATCACTTCGATTTCATTTTCCCAGTCCAGACGTATGTGGCGGATGCCGCATACGCATCCCCACGCGGTTGAAAAGGCGCAGAGCGCCACCCCCAGAATCAGATATAAAACAGTATCGGGCAGCGGAGCTTTTGTGGCCACGCACAGGCACAGGATCGAAAATGCCATGAACGGAACCGTAAGAATCATATTGAAGAGCATCTTCCCCTGGTACACAGTCTTCCATCCGATCGGCAGGCTTTGCAGAATCCAGTAGTTCCTTCCTTCCAACGAAGGGGAACAGGCCGTGGTAGCAACCATGCCGATGAAGAAATAGACAATGAAGGGGATCGCGGGCCGGAGCATGCCTGCATCGAGGGGAGCCCCCTGCGTAACTACCTGTATGAGCTTGTCCGGGCCGATGATGAGCGTAAGGATGCTGATCAGGGCGGCCAGGATGACACCGATTCCGCAATTGACCATATATGCGGTGCAGCCGGACATCCGCCTCCATTCTTTGAACGCGATAGCGCGGACCACGCTGTGCTGCTTCTGTGCAGACATACGAAAGCTGCGCGCCGCAGCGTGGGACTTCAGCGCGGAATTGATGTGCCGGTAGGATCGTCCCACAATCATGAACACAGCCATAAACAGGACCGCGCTTATGCCGAGCAGAAGGAGAATTGCAGATACGCTCAGGTTTGTGACCGCGTCCGCAAACCACCCGGCCGGGAGATAGATGCGCGCGGCATTGTTCGTCATCGTGGATGCGGTTTCAAGGGTCGCCTGCACCTTATCATTTCTGAAAAGATCTTCGATGATGAAGCGCAGGGAAAAACAGAACAGAACGAACACCAGCGTCAATATCGTCTGCACAAGGCTGGTTTTTTTGAAGCCTGCGCTGATTCTCGCGATGAGGAAGCCGAGGAAGGACGCTGCCAGCATCGGGATGACCGGCAGAAACAGAGACAGGACGAGCCACAGCGGGTATACGATGACGGATGGATGGGCATAGATGCCGTATCCGATCATCATGGCAAGGGTTATGCTCAGATACCAGGGCAGGCTCTTCACGTACATATACAGGAACTTGCACGCCGCCACGCTCCTGGTCTCAAAGGGCAATGACATCAGCATGTCGTATTCCCTGAAATTGAACAGATATCCGTTGGTCTTGAGCAGGGTGAAAATAAACCCCAGCACACTGACCAGCAGGGCACACATCACCGGCGCGGCATCAATCAATCCATACTGCCCGTACCCGACACAGATGACGATGCAGTAGGCCATGAGCATTCCATAGAGGCATAAAACCCCGATGGTATTCCCGATGATCTTTCTGCGTTTTTTTCTGTCTGTGGTATACCGGTAAATGTTCCACCGGCTTGTGGACCGCAGAAGCGTCCTCAATAGAATGATGCTATTATTCATTTTCCCCAGCCTCCCGGAATCCAATTGCGCCCGGAAATCAGTTTGCGCCCGGAAATCAGTATGCGTCCGGAAATCAGTATGCGTCCGGCAATCAGTATGCGTCCGGAAATCAGTTTGCGTCCGGCAATCAGTATGCGCCCGGAAATCAGTTTGCGTCCGGCAATCAGTATGCGTCCGGCAATCCGTCCGCCTCCAGAAATGCTTCTTCCAGCGAATGTCCCTCAGTCAGCTCTTCCATGGTGCCGGAAGCGATGATCTTTCCGTGCTTGATGATAGCAACTTTATTGCACAGCTTCTCCGCGACATCAAGAACATGGGTTGAAAAGAAAACGGCCGTTCCCTTCCGGCACATCTCATGCATAAGCTCCTTTAATGTAAAGGTTGCTTTCGGATCCAGCCCGACGAAGGGCTCATCCAGCACAAGCAGCTTTGGGCTGTGGATCAGTGCCGAGATGATCGCCAGCTTTTGCTTCATGCCATGGGAATAGGAGCTGATGAGATCTCCCAGGGCATCTGAAATTTCAAACAGACCGGCATATTTCCGGATACCAGACTCCCGATCAGCCGAAGAGATGCCGAACACATCCGCGATAAAATTCAAATACTGTATTCCTGTCAGATTTTCATACAGATCCGGATTATCAGGGATATATGCGGTGACCCGTTTACATGCCAACGGCTCATCCTTTACGGAATGGCCGTCAATGAAGATATCCCCTTCCGTGAAGTCAAGCACTCCCACGACAGCACGGATCGTCGTGGATTTTCCGGCACCATTATGCCCGATAAATCCATAGATATCCCCCGGCATGACGCAAAGAGACACGTCATCCGCAGCCTTTTTGCCCGCTCCGTAAGATTTTGAATAGTGCTTTATCTCAAGCATAGCATTCCCGTTCATAAACCCTGCCTCTTTTCATGTGGGGAAACGATAA
>CAMORF010000352.1 GCA_946623485.1 uncultured Clostridia bacterium | reverse complement strand
TAGCGGGCTATGTGATTGATTTTTGAGCTGTGCTATCGGATGAAAAGACAAGCAAAATGTACAAGTTATAATACGACAGATCTAAGGCGCAGAATGAGCTGATTATCTGCTTCATTCTGCGCCTTCTCTCTCTCCGTTCTGTCTTTCGGCGCAGAAAATCTCTTTCTTCCTGGCGCTTTCTTCGCCCTTCCGCCTTCCCGGTTCTGTCTTTCGACGCAAAATCTCACTATCCCGCTCAAACCCGATAGACTTCATGCGCATTTCTCCGGAGCAGCTCCGCACACTGCTCCACATCAAGCTCCTTCAGTCTGGCAATCTCCTCGATCACAAACCTGATATTCCGCGAATCATTCCGTTTCCCGCGATTCGGTTCCGGAGAGAGGTATGGACAGTCCGTTTCCGTCACCAGATACTCCATCGGCGTTTGCGATACAACCTTTTTCAACGTCTTCGCATTCTTGAATGTCACAACACCGCCGATTCCGATATGGTATCCCATCCTCACATATTCCCGCGCAAGCTCTGCGCTGCCGGAATAACAATGGATAATACCTCCGGTATCATTCCCAGCCTCATAGTTTTCGCGGATCATGTCAAAGGTATCCTGCGCGGCATCTCGGCTATGCACGTTGATCGGCAGATCCAATTCATGCGCAAGGCGCATCTGCTCACGAAACCATCTTTTCTGTACTTCCTTTTCCTCCACCATCCAGTGATAGTCCAGCCCGATCTCTCCGACGCAGACAACTCCCTCTTTTCCGCACAGTACCCGAAGATGCTCCAACACATCCGCGCCTCCCGGAAAACGCATTCCGGAAGCTGTCTCCTTCCCCTCAAACACGCCAACATCATCCGGATGGATCCCGCAGCCCGCATATACAATCGTCGGCCCGGCAGCCTCCCTGCGTTCCGCTATCTGCGCACCTGCTTTTTGCGCATCTGCTTTCTGCGCATCTGCGCGGTATTTCTCCGCCAGCATTACAGATGCTTCCGCCCCTTCCATGGAAGCGCCCATGTTGACGGTAAACTCCACGCCTGCCGCCGCCAGGGCGCCGCCAAGCAGCTCCTCCCGATCTTTCGCAAAAGCATCATCATCGTAGTGGGAATGCGTATCACATATCAGCATAAGACCTTTTCACCTCTTTCTCCAAACAACGTCTTCCAGCCAGTAGTCCGCCAATCAATTTACACTCTCAACGGGATTGTATATAGCACAGAATATTGATTTCTGCTATGATATTTCATACTATAGTGAAATCGTCACATTCTATGGATGCAGGATTCCTGCATCCCTGGCAACTGATAAGGGAGATGAGTATGAGCAAAAAAGTCGCGGTCCTCACAGACAGCAACAGCGGGATCACGCAGGAGCAGGGGAAGATGCTTGGCATCCCTGTCATTCCGATGCCGTTCTATATCAACGACAAGCTGTTTTATGAAGATATTACACTGACACAGGAGCAGTTCTACCGGTATCTGGAAGAAGATGCCCAGATCCACACCTCCATGCCCGTCGTGGGGGATGTCCTCGACATCTGGAACCGTCTCCTCAAAGAATATGACGAGGTCGTCTACATTCCCATGTCAAGCGGCCTTTCCAGTTCCTGCGCCACCGCCCAGACCCTGGCAGAGGACTACGACGGCAGAGTCCAGGTCGTGAACAACCAACGGATCTCCGTCACACAAAGGCAATCCGTCCTGGACGCGATGGCACTGGCGGAACAAGGCTGGGACGCGGCGCAGATTAAGGAATACCTGGAGAAGACAAAGTTTGATTCCAGCATCTACATCTATCTGCCCACCCTGAAATACCTGAAGAAAGGCGGACGTGTTACAGGTGCCGCCGCGGCGCTCGGCACGCTTTTGCGCATCAAGCCCGTACTCCAGATTCAGGGAGAAAAGCTGGATGCATTTGCAAAATGCAGAACGGTCAAGATGTCGAAGATGACCATGCTGAAAGCAATCGAGGATGACATCCGTGACCGCTTCCGCTGCGCGGATGACCTTGACTCCGTGTGGATCTCCGGTGCATATTCCGGTGCCCGGGACGAAGAAGTTGAGGAATGGCTCTCGGAAGTGCAGGCCGCCTATCCCGGCAAGAAGATCGTCATGCAGCCCTTGTCTTTGTCGATTTCCTGCCACATTGGCCCGGGGGCGCTCGCAGTCACATGCACCAGGAAGCTCCCGGAGAATCCCGATGAAAATGCATGCAGACCGGATGTCCAGTAATACAGGATTGTCCCATCATACCTGATGGAGGATTGTGCGGCAAAGCCTGATGGGAGCCGGAGGAGACGAATATCCATGATGAAAAAACTGCTGAATGATGTATCGGTATCCAGCATACTGGTCGCCCTATTCGGCCTGATTCTGCTGCTGATGCCGTCTCTGACCAATAAACTCGTTGTATATGGAATCGGCATTCTCCTTCTGGTCTACGGAGCATGCCGGATCTTCCGCTATATGAAGCGGGATGCCGCTGCCGGTATGACAGATCATGACCTGTTCATCGGGCTGGTCTGCGTCGTTACCGGCCTGTTTATGCTTCTGCATTCCACGGTTATCATCAAAATCCTGCCATTTTTGTTTGGCCTGTTCCTGATCTTCGGAGCCGCGCGGTCAATCCAGACCGCATTTGACATCAGAAGATTTCACGGGTTTCACTGGGGGCTCCACCTTCTGGTCGGAATCTTCTTCGCCATCGCCGGAATCAGAGCCATCCGCAATCCCTTCGGCACGGCCAAGGTTCTGACCCGCTTTGTGGGCGGCATCCTGCTGATCCTCGGAATCTACCTGTTCCTGGCAAACCGCAAGGTACAGGATCTCCGTTCAAAATACATGTCCGAGCCCGACATCATCGACCAGGATTCTGTGAGATAGAATTTGGTGAAATAAAATTCGGTGAGATAAAAAAACGGATCGCCATGACAGACGAAAATGAACGTAACT
>CAMORF010000351.1 GCA_946623485.1 uncultured Clostridia bacterium | reverse complement strand
GAAATAGATCGTAACGCCGAACCGGTAGGACAGGGACAGCTTTTCCTGCACCGTATCCGAGGTATGCATGTCAGACCGGATCTCCCCTTCCTTATCCTCATAATTTTCCCGGATCAGGTGGCGCCGGTTGCTGGTGGCGTAGATCAGGACATTTTCCGGCTTCTTCTCCAGGCCGCCCTCAATCACGGCCTTCAGGTATTTATAGTCTGTTTCAAAATCTTCGAAGGACAGGTCGTCCATGTAGATGATAAACCGGTAGTTGCGGTTTTTAATCTGCGCGAGGACGTTGACCAGTTCCTTGAACTGATGCTTGTATACCTCGATGATCCGAAGCCCCTGCTCATAATATTCATTGAGGATTCCCTTGATCGAAGATGACTTTCCGGTCCCGGCATCTCCAAACAGCAGGCAGTTGTTTGCGCGCCTTCCTGCAAGGAACGCCTCCGTATTCTCCCGAAGCTTCTTCTTCTGGATCTCGCACCCGATCAGGTCGTCCAGGCGGACATGCGCGATATTCGTGATCGGCACAATCTGCATCATGCCGGCGCCATCATGGATAATACGGAATGCCTTATGCAGGCCAAACTTCCCGCATCCGAAATCACGGTAAAAATCATCCACGTATTGCTTAAATTCAACTGCGTCCCTGCTTCCGGAAAGCTTCCGGCTCAGGTCTTCGATCCGGTCCCGGATCCTCCTGCCTGCAAGCCGCCTGTCATCACCGCCGAACTCATAGTCCGCTGCCATCCTGTACAGAGAAACGGAAAGCTCCTGCTCCAGATCAGAAAAATCATAGGCAAACAGCTGCCGGAAAATCTCAAAATCATGCAGGGCGACCAGATTGATCCCCCCGGCAACATGCTCCCTGATTTCCGCAGCCTTCGAGTAAGCATTCTCATGATAGACTAAAAACCAGGTAAGCCAGGAATGCCATACATTTCCCGAAAACCCATAATTTTCAGCGATATCAAACATCTCCTGCATCATGCGGCAGTATGCCGGGACACGCCCGGCAGAAAGCATAACCGTTCCATCCGCTGCGCCGGCTTCGCCTCTTTGGAGGCGCACCAGCGTATCCAGCACGCCGCCCTCCACATCCCGGTAGAGCACAAGCTCTTCAATTCTCAATCTCATATTTCCTCATCTCAATAATTTCCGAGTATCTTCATATTGATCGCCTGCTGCCGGATCCCTCGGAGGGCGTCCCTGACAGGCGCGTCATTCAGATTCCCTTCAAAGTCAATAAAGAACCTGTATTCCCAGTTGCGGCCCGGAATCGGCCGTGATTCAATATGGGTCATATTCACATCGTTGTATATGAAGTTGGAAAGGATATTGTAAAGCGTTCCGGTCGAATGCGGCAGTTCGAAACAGATGGTGATTTTCCGTGCCCCCTTTACGAATATCCTTTGATTGGTGACAATCATGAATCGGGTCGCGTTGGCATCCTGGTCATTGACATGCTCCTGAAGGATCTCCAGGTGGAAAAGCCTGGCGGCAAACGCGCTTCCGATGGCTGCCTCATCCGTTTTGCCATCCTGAGAGACCTTGCGCGCCGCAAGCGCCGTATTGTCATACGCGACAGCGTTCCAGTCCGGATGCGCGTTGAACAGCCCATCGCACTGGCTCAGGGCCTGGGGATGGGAGTAGACAGAACGGACCTGTTCTATCCGGGTGCCCGGCGCCGCCATCAGGACATGCTCCACGGGAATGATCTGCTCCGCCACGATATAATTCTCAAAATCCACCAAAAGGTCGAAATTAGCAGCGACAATCCCGGCTGTCGTATTCTCAATCGGGAGCACTGCGTAGTCGGCAGAACCGTCCGCGATCGCTTCCATGGCATCCCGGAATTTCCGCACATGGAAGGAATCCGTTCCTGCTCCGAAATAAGCCTCCAGCGCAGCATGGCTGTACGCGCCCTCCACTCCCTGGTATACAACCCGGATCTGCTCGGTATCCAGCTTTTCCACCTCAATAAAGGGCATCCTTCCTAAAGGCCTTCCCTGCTCCAGGATCGCATACTGACGCCTCCTGCTCATCCCCATCAGCTGGCGGAACACTTCACCGATCGCCTTTTTATTAAACTCGCCATGGGCAAGCTCCCGTACCGATGCGAGCTTTACTGCCTCCCGCTCCTTGTCATAGACCTTCCGGTCCGTTGCTGCCTTCACCTGCGCGATCTCCTCTGAGATCGCCATCCGCTCTTCAAACAGGCGCACGATCTCACGATCTACGGAATCAATCCGTTCGCGTAAAGGCAGCATGCCATTCGCCGCCGGCGCAGCCTGCTCATCTCTCTTCTGATGATCCGTTTCCGGGACAGCCTGCGCTTCCGGCTTCTGATCATCCGCTGCCGGCGCAGCCTGCTCTTCAAGCTTCTGTTGATCCTCTGCCGGCGCAGCAGGAATGTGCGTCAGGTTCCTTTCCATGACAGGATTCTCCTCCTGTGTCTGTCTTTGATGCGCCATTACTCATCCCAGCCTTCCGTATAACGATAATGCACCATGATGCTGCGCACCTCCTGCCCCTCCTTCAGATGAAGGTCTCCCGCATCCGAAACATGCGGCATCACGGGTTCCTCTTCATGCAGCTCCAGATCGATCCAGTTATACATCTGCTCCCTCGCGTCCTCCAACGCGTCAAACAGGGTGCTTCCCTCGCACCTGCACATCTTCAGATCCGGGAATTCCCCCTCCCAGGATCCATCCTTCCTCTTTGTCATAATGACCGGATAAACAAACGTCATATCATTTCTCTCCTAAATGCCTTCCGCAAGGCGCTTTTTGTACGGCAGCAGGCCGATTCATAACAGTATAACATGTTTTACAGACAGTTTCATCGAAAATCCGGTTGCGCACGGATTCGAATTCATGTAAACTGAATCGAGAGTTACTGTAAAGAGTAAGGAGCTGTTACAAAATAAATTGTGCAGATTGCGCAGGATTTTCATTCGAG
>CAMORF010000350.1 GCA_946623485.1 uncultured Clostridia bacterium | reverse complement strand
AGGAAGCCCAGGTTCATTATCAGAAAGCTCCGATTCATCCTCCGGAAGTTCAATTCCAAATCTATGCATGAGCTTCGCATTTCCGGCCAGAATCTGCCTGCCATTCACAACTGCTGCCACACCGTGTCCTGCAATCTCCTCCGCCTTCTCAACCCGGACGCTCTGTTTTTTCGCCCCGCCTTTCGCCAGGGACGCTTCATACGCTGCCCGAATCGAT
This sequence comes from uncultured Clostridia bacterium, assembly GCA_946623485.1. Lineage (GTDB taxonomy): Bacteria > Bacillota > Clostridia > Lachnospirales > Lachnospiraceae > Porcincola. The sequence continues at coordinate 2,742 of CAMORF010000350.1, read as the reverse complement.
TCCGCTACCGGATGGGTTGAGTATGATTCCGCATAAGCAGCCATCTCCAGCAGCGTCTGTTTCGCATCGATGTAATCCTTTGCTGGTTCAACGGACACCACGCGAAATTCTCCCTTTGTCAGCGTTCCTGTCTTGTCAAAGACGACCGTCTTCACACCGGCAAGCATTTCCAGATAATTGCTGCCTTTCACCAGGACGCCAATCCGCGAAGCCGCGCCGATTCCGCCGAAGAAGCCAAGCGGGACAGAGATCACAAGCGCGCACGGACAGGAGACGACCAGGAAGATACACGCACGCCTGATCCATGCGATCCATTCTGGCCCTCCTCCCAGAATCAGCGGCGGGAGGATTGCGATGATTAAGGCGCTAATGGTTACGATCGGAGTATACACCCTGGCAAACCGGGTGACAAAATTCTCAACCCGCGTCTTCTGGTCAGTTGCATTTTCCACAAGCTCCAGAATCTTCGCAACCGTAGAATCCTCATAGCATTTCGTCGTGCGGATCTTCAGCGTGCCCTTGCCATTGACGCAGCCGGAGATTACTGCATCGCCCGCGTGAACAAAGCGCGGCACGGGTTCTCCGGTCAGCGCGGAAGTATCAAGCAAAGAATCCCCTTCCAACACCTCACCATCCAGCGGGATCTTCTCACCGGGACGCACAATGATGGTCTCCCCGGCTTCCACCTCGTCCGGATCCACTTCTTCCGTTTCTCCGTCCCGCTCTACCAGCGCTGTCTCCGGCGCGATACTCATCAGGCGGGAAATGGAATCGCGGCTTTTTCCTGTCGCGTAGTTCTGGAACAATTCGCCGATCTGGTACAGCAGCATGACAGCAACCGCTTCCGGATATTCGCCGATCCCAAATGCGCCGAAGGTCGCAACCATCATGAGGAAGTTTTCATCAAACACCTCTCCATGAGAAATGTTGCGGATTGATTTGCGGATCACATCCCAGCCGACGATCAGATAAGGGACGAGGGCCGCCAGCAGCCCGAGCCACCACCGTCCCCCGTCAAATGCACCTGTATGCACCAACACCTCAAGCGCGATAAATCCCACTGCTCCGGCCTCAATCCTCCGCAGCCATTTCTTTTGCTTTTTCGTCAGTTGCACCGCCATTTGCATCTCCTCATACTATTTTCCTGCTGGTTGTTTCTTGACCGGAGTCCTGCAAGTGTAATCAGGCTGGCGTCACATCCATGTCCGGCTCCATCTTTTTGCAGACTGCAAGGACGTCCTTCTCAACACGGTCAAATACTGATTCATCCGCCTCCAGTGTCATTTTCTGCGTCATATAGTTCACCTTGGCTCCGCTGACCCCTTCAACTCCCTTGATCGCTGTCTCCAGCTTCAATGCACAGTTTGCGCAATCAATCTCATCCAGCTTGTACTTCTTCTTCATTAGATATTTCCTCCATCCGCTGTTCCATCACTCATTGTTCCATCTGCTGTTTCATCGGTCATTGTTCCAGTATCCATACAGGCTCTTATCTTAGGATCTATCCTTTCCTCCGCGATTTCATGCCGCGCCGGATTGATCCCGATCGGCTTACAGAATCCCAGGCACATGTTCATTTTACCTTTTATTCATATGAGCGTTTATTCATATGTTCTGAAATCATAATACTCCAACCGCTCCCGGAATGCAATAGGTTTTGCTCAGTTTTGAAAAGAAAATTGACCACCATAGAAATCCCTGGAATCATCAGATCCCAGGGGGCAACGAACAGTAAGTCCAATTTATATTTACATTTGTGCGAATCCGCTTACAAAAGATGCCAGGTCTACTTCCTGCATGTCATCTGGAAGGGTACCTCCGATACAGGCGCAGGAGCAGCAGTATCTCGGCCCCTCTCCTTCTTTTCGAAAGTCCGAATATTCCTTCAGCACAACTTTTCCTGGAATAAAACTTTGCACAACAGACAGCGGATTCAGAGAGACAGCAAATGACCTGAGTTCAATTCCAAGTCCCATCCCGCTCAGTTTCAGGATACTTTCCTTTAATGTCCAGATCCTGAAGAAGTTCTCAGGAGATTGTTTCGCGATCTCCTGCTCTGATTCCGCAAAGCAACGGATCACCTGAGAGATCAGCCTTTCCTCAATCTTCTCGACATCACACCCAACCTCCTGATCAGATACGATGCACATCACACGGTTTCCTGAGTGAGAAAGGTTAAAATGAATCCCCGGATAATCGGGCAGATACGGTTTCCCATGTTCCGCCGTCTCAATTTTCAGGGAGCAAAGTGCCCTTATCTGTGCATCACTCAGCTCTATGTCCATCAAAGATACAGCCTTATCCCCCCCGCCTGCTTGATCCATTCGATTCGCATGATTCATCTGGTTCGCATGATTCGTCTGGTTCGCATGATTCGCATAATCCGTTTTATCCACACGATTCGTTTTATCCGCATAATCCGTTTTAACTGCACGGTTCGATTCATCGGCGCGATTCGATTTATCGGCCCACAGAAAATCCGCAAGCGCGGCCATCAGCAGCAGCCCCGCACCTGCGGATAATCTTTTTCCACTTGCAATTTTCATCCGGTTTGCCGCTTCCTGACGTTTTTCCGGAAGAAGCATCAGCGCTGTCTCATAGAATGCCTGATCCTCCAGGCAGTCCACTGATGCGGTATATACTTTCGTTTTCTTTCCTGTGTCAGCGTCTGTTCCTATCATCTTCTCCTGTCTCATTCCTCCACGGCCTGCATCCAGATCATCCTGCCGCCCGCTGCATTCT
>CAMORF010000349.1 GCA_946623485.1 uncultured Clostridia bacterium | reverse complement strand
CTCTCCACCTGTCGTGCATCAGTAAAAATGCCGAATCTGATGCTGACTTTGTCTGCGATCTCTTTCCCGGAAAACACATCGGACAGGAATTCATTGATCAACTGCTCATAGTCATCCTGATGCGGGCAGTATAACAGGAAGGTGTCGTCTTCTTCTCTGCAGCTGATACCACCGATCTGGCGGGCGAGTTTTTTCAAGTCTGCGCCTATACTGTGCAGCACCTTTTCACCAAATTGCCGTCCGTATTGTTTGTTGACGGAATGGAACTTGTTCACGACACAGGCCACTGCGTCTAAAGCAGTCTCTCTGTACAGATGATCAAGCCTGCTGACATATCGGAAGAAATAGTCCTTATTCAGCAGTCCAGTGATTTTATCACGCTCCGTGTCACGGATCAGCTCACGGTTCTCAGCCAATTCGATGCATTTGTCGATACGGGCTTTGACGATTTCAACATCCGGAAGCGGCTTCGGGATGAAATCCATTGCACCAATTCTGAGGCAGTCCAGCTCCGCATCCTGATCAACCGTCAGAATTATTACCGGGATGGATCTAAGATCCTCGTCGATGTGCATCTGGGCAATTACCTCCCGTCCACCCATGTTCGGCATCTGCAGATCAAGAAGAACGAGATCTGTCTCATCTTTCTGACTCCGCAATGTCTTCAGGGCTTCTACACCATCCGAAGCATAGGAAATGTCATACTCTTCGGCAAGAAGGTCCCCCATGAGCTCGCGGTTCATTTCGATATCGTCGACGATCAGAACGTGCTTTCGGGCATGGATAACCGGAATGTAATCTGAGCCTGCTTCGTTGTCAGACTTATCATCTTTTTTCAGTATGGTCTCTTTCAGATGTTGCTTTCTCGCATACATGGCTTTGTCTGCTTCTTCAGCAACATTCAGAAAAGAACGGTGCTTATCCCTGTCATATTCCGACATGCCCGCAGACACGGTTTCTCCGATCCTGATCTTCGAGCGGTCTTTCGGAATGGCATTGATCTGATTCAGCAGGTCATCCCGCCGGTAATAGTCTTCCCCGGACAGAATGACAATGAACTCATCTCCCCCTATTCGGAATACAGGACTGTGGCTGAAAACCCTGCAGATTTTTATACAGGCATCCCTTATACATACATCTCCTTCTTTATGCCCGTACAGATCGTTGACTGCTTTCAGGTTGTTGATATCGCAGACCACGACTGCAAACGGTTCCTGTGTCCCCTCATTAATTCTCTCATTTATTATCTCTTCCCATTGCACATAGGCATTTTTGTTTTTGACTCCTGTCAGGGAATCGATGGTCGCCATTTTTCTGGCGGCTGAGAGATTTCGTGCATATTCCTGTTCCTGCCTCACCTGCGCGTCTTCATCGAGCAGGCCGATGATCAGCAGAGATTTTCCGTTTTCCTCAACCTTTGCTGCACGCAGTCTCACATAAGTCGGAAGCTCGTCGTTCAGCAAGCGGTAGTCCAGGATAAACACCCCGTCCCGCTCAATAGCCGCAAGGATGTTCTTTTTGCTGACCTGTGCATGAAACATGGCCAGGTCTTCAGGATGAACCGTCTTCAGGCTGTTCTGATATGTTTCTTTGAAGAAATCAGTTCCATGATTTGCAATTCCAAGATCCTTGTAGCTCCTTGAAGAGCTGAACTCTGTGTACTCTCCCGTTTCAGGGTCAACATAATACAGTACAATCAGGTTTCCGTTCAGAGCGGAAAGGCGCAGATAAGATTTCCTGTCCTCCAGCGCACGCGCCGCAGCGATCCGGTCCTTCATCTGTGTATCCACGTTACTGATGCCTATGATGATATGTCTGTCATCCCCCACGACCCGTGTAACCTTCATGCTGACATAGGTCGGAATCCCGTCTATTAGCAAACGGTAATAATAAATGCATGTCCTGTGTTTCCTGATTTCTTCCAGCAGTTTCTCTTTATTAAGCGCCGACGTAAACAGTTCCAGATCTTCCTCATAAATAAAATTCTTGGAATTTTCCATGCTTTCCGCGAAGAAATCAGTCCCTCGTTTTTCTGTCGACCTCTGGCCCTCCTCGGTCCAGGATCCGTATTCGGTATATTCACCCGTCTCCAAATCGACATAATACAGATCAAAATAATCCCCGGACAGGGCATCAAGTATTCCCTCATAAACCGCGCTTGTATTCAGAGCTTTCTGATAAGCCGCCTTTGCCTGCTCTTTTTCTTTTTGCGCATTCATCATCTCCGTGACGTCCATTGACATCCCGAGCAGACAAAGCCTGCCTGCTGTGTCAATGAATTTCAGCTTTGTCGTCTGAAAACGGTGCGGATTCCCGGCCGCGTCCGGTACATCCTCAAAAAAGATGTAAGGTTCATCCATGGACAGGGCAATCTTATCATCGGTCACAAAATGATCCGCCGTTTTATTATCAAAAATATCATGGTCTGTGAGCCCTGCCACAGCTTCCGGGTTTTTCCGTTTCGCATACTCGGCAAACATCTGGTTGCAGGCCAGGTAAGTACCATTTTCAACATTCTTGGTAAATGCCATGGCAGGCATGTTGTTAAGGAGGGAATTCATGGAAGTTTTCAGTTCTTCGATCTTTATCTCTTCCTCCGCTATCGCCGCATCCAGTACGACCGCGCCTTCATCGATGTACCATACCACCGCAAGCCGTTCACCTGTTTCGGTCATAATATGCCTGCCCCTTGTGTGGATGAGGCGGTAACGGTTTTCTACCTTGACTCTGCAGACAAGGTTATACGGTTTATCCTCTTTTATAAACCCGACCGCCACCGCCACAACCCTTTGCGCATCATCAGGATGGACGTTCCAGTACATATCATTGTCCATCTTCTCGATAGCTTCAGCCCTAGTTTTATATCCGAACAGATCGCATAATCCATCCGATGCAATCAGGGTCACCACCTGTCCATCCACTATCTGGTATACTCCAATGGGTACTACAGAGTTTTCTAAAGC
>CAMORF010000348.1 GCA_946623485.1 uncultured Clostridia bacterium | reverse complement strand
CCAGATTGAATTCCGCGTGCCCGAAGATCTTACGGGCATAGTCTGCCGTGTTTTCTGCTTCCTCCAGAATCTTTTCGTCATGGACGAGCAGTGCACCGAAGGTATCATAACCTTTCTTTCCCGCCTGGATCGCCAGTTCGTAGCAGCGTTTCATGTATTTCTCGTTATCCATATGCTCCTCCGCCCATAGATTTCAGATTTTTTGTGTTTTGCATTCCTTACAGTTCCCTGACAGGCTTGTTCATCAGCAGAAAAACCGCGGCGGCAGTAAATCCCAATGCGCAGAAGAACAGCAGGACAGATGAACCGAAAGACTGAAGAATCATTCCGGCCAGAACGGATGCGATCGGGATCATTCCCTGACAGCCGATACTGATGATGCTGTTGACCTTGCTGAGCTTATCTCTGTCCACCACACGCATGATGGCCGTATTGACCGGGATGTTGATGAAGGAAAGCAACAGGCCCGTCACACAGCCGCCCACGCAGAACATCGGCAGAAAGATGTTCAGAGCATTTCCGCGATCCACCAACAGCCTATAAGCAAGCGCAAGGAAGATTATCACTGCAGCGGTGTAACAGATCTGGACAGCTACAGCATGGCCACATTTTTCCGGCGGCTTCCGGGCACTGAGAATGGCTGCCCCGATCAGGGAACCGACCCCGATGCACACGCTGATCGCAGAGGACCAGAGCTCAGGCGTCAGGAGATGATCCAGCAGATAAGACGGGGCATTCGCCAGATCTGTCCGCACAAAGTAAGGCAGAAAGTTCCCGGTTACAGGGGCTGCAAAGAAATTGATGAATACAATCGCTCCCAACAGCGCAAGGATCGCTTTCTGGGTTTTCAGGTAATCCAGCCCATCCCGCATATCGTGAATAGCTGCCTTCAAGGTCAGCCGGTCTTCAGCCGGTGTATGCGGACAGCGGATCATCATCTCTGAGATACCGGACGCGACAAAGGCAGCGCCGACAATGAAGAAGAGGATATGGATCGGCAGAGCGGCGTAGAGAATTCCGGCCAGCACAACGCCCAGGATGCTTTCCAGGGAACTCTTCATCGTGAAGTATGAATTGGCCTGCTGCAGCTGTTCCGCCTCCACAATGTGCGGGAACAACGCGCCGGCAGCGGGGTTGAAGATACCGCTGATGATGTTTCCGATAATTCCCAGTGCGAACAGGATCACGATATGCGCATCACTTTCCGGGAAGAGCAGCATCAGCACAGTGGCCAGGATGATCGTTCCGCCCTTGCAGAAATCGCAGACGTACATGATCTTTGCTTTGCTGAAACGGTCGCCCAGAACGCCGCCGACAGGGGTGAACAGCAGCATTGCGACGCTGCACAGCGCCAGGTACAGACCCTGCAGGAACGCGTTATTTCCACTGATTTGCAGGATATAGAAGCTGACAGCAAAGCTGTACAGCAGTGCCCCGAGCTCAGATACGAGCGCCCCCAGAAACACCAGCCGGAAATTCCGGTTATGAAAGACGTTCTCAGTCTTTTGCATGTTCATTCTCCGCGATCCTTTCGTTGGCTGCTCAGTCTTCATGGCCCTGCACATCCTCCCAGAGTTTCCGTAGTTCCGGATCCTTGTCATGCAGGACATATTCCACCGCGTCCATGGCGGTTTCTCCGAGTGCGTCATGCGCGCTGCTCCACTGCGACCCGCGCACAAATTTCAGTCTTTCCGCCTCGTAATTCGGCGCGGCGTCAAAGGTATGGGCCAGGGCCTTGGACTTTATGAGAGAATTCTGCGCGCCTTCCAGATCCCCGGATTTGAACTGAAAGATGGCCAGACAAGCATTGAACACTGCGATCATTTTGTCCATGAAGTTCGGTTCAGCTGTTCTCTTGAGTTCTTCCAGGATGGGGATGATCCATCGTATCATCTCCATGCCGGACGCGTTGTCGTTCTTCACGTCAAACAGCATCGCATAGCCTGTCGCGCATCGGATGAGCGAGCTGATCGCCCGCAGGAACCCTTCTTCCAGAAAACCGTTTGCTTCCTCCGGATCCCCTCCGTGGGCGAGGAGCACGATTCCGATCGTATCATTGAAAATCGCGCCGGCGTTGTGGGCTTTCAACAGCTCCAGCGCCTTGTCTGATTCCCCCAATAGATCATGCATCTCCGCCATTCGGCCGTAGAGAACGGATTCGTTCACCCTCGGATCCTTGCACTGATCCACCAGCAGGCGCGCGCTGTCCAGCAACTCGATGGCGCGGCGAAGCCAGGACTCCTTTTTCGTCTCTGCGGCAAAGGCATAATAGAGGATCGCAGCCGCATACACCACATCAAAGGAATGTGGGTATTTCCGGATCGCCTTTTCCGCTTCTGAAACCGCATCGTAATCCCGGCTATTGCTGGCTTTCCACAGACGTTCCACCGTGGCCTGCAGTCGATTGTCTTTCATTTTATACCCCAGAAGGACATCTACGGATATGTCAAAAAAATCCGCCATTTCCGTAATCAGGCCCAGTTCCGGCGTGGACATCCTGGTTTCCCATTTATGCACCGCACCAACGGTTACTCCCAGCACCTCCGCAAGCTGCTCCTGCGTCAATCCCTTCTGTTTCCGGAACACCCGGATATTCTCCGCAAGCCTCGTTTCCACCGCTTACTCACCTCCCAGCACACGCATAGTATACAGCAGACCGCTGCTGCTTTGAAGATACGATTGGTATGATTTTGGCGAGATCTTTTATACCATTCGTATTGTTTTCGGCTGAAAAGAAACGGAGCGCCACAACATGTGACGCCCCGACAGTTAATCTTCATAGATCAATTCATTATTCTTTTTTGAGAAATGAAACAATTGCACGTGTGCTCTATCTTTGCAAGGATGTTGAAACCTTCGGCTCCGGCATCCGAAAGATCTATTCTCTCTGCAATACAGAAGGAATAGAGATTTGATATCTCGGCAGTGCTTTGACAATTATATAATCCAAACGATTGAACCGGT
>CAMORF010000347.1 GCA_946623485.1 uncultured Clostridia bacterium | reverse complement strand
CAGATAGGCAACGCCCAGCTTCTGCTGCAGGGCTTCAAACATGTTGATGACCTGTGCCTGAATCGAAACGTCCAACGCTGAGACCGCCTCATCACAGACGATAAAACGCGGCTTGGTAGCAAGAGCTCTCGCGATGCCGATTCTCTGCCTCTGCCCGCCGGAAAACTCATGCGCATACCGGGTTGCGTGCTCTGCGTTCAGCCCGACCAGCTCCATCAGGTGAAGGATCTGCTCACGCCTGTCAGCCCTGCTGGTATAAAGATGGTGGACATCCAGAGGTTCACCGATAATGTCCTCCACCGTCATACGCGGATTCAAGGATGAATACGGATCCTGAAACACCATCTGCATATCCTTGCGCAGCCTGCCGATGGACTTTTCGTCAACCCGCTTCCCGTCAAAAAAGACATCACCGTCCGTAGGCTTATACAGACGGATCAAGGCCCGTCCCACTGTTGTCTTTCCGCACCCGGACTCGCCTACAAGCCCAAGGGTCTCACCGGGCTTGATCGAGAACGTCACGCCGTCCACCGCCTTCAGCGGTGTCGTGGAGAACAATCCGGTCTTGATCGGAAAGTACATCTTCATGTCATTTACCTCAACCAGGTTTTCCGGGTTTGGCTTATAGTTCATATCCATCTGTTCTGTCCTCCCGTCATCTCCCTGATCCAGTGCCTTCCGCCTTGACGATCCCGGCCTCCATCTCAGCCTGGATGGCTTTCCAGCAGGAGGCAAGGTGTCCGTCCACCGTCCGGGTTTCCGGCGGCTGCTCCTCAAGGCAGATCTTCATCGCTTCATCGCAGCGGGGACAGAACGCACACCCCTTCGGCATATTCAGCAGGTTAATCGGCGTTCCGGAGATGGGCTCCAGCCGCTTCCCCATGGAATCGATATTCGGGATTGAACGGAGCAGTCCCTTGGTATATTCATGGCATGGACGGTAGAAGATATCCTCTGCCGTTCCTCTCTCGCACACACGCCCGCCGTACATGACAATGATCTCATCCGCCATCTGGGCAATCACGCCCAGATCATGGGTTACCATGATGATCGCCATGCCCAGCTTCTTCTGCAGATCCTGCATCAGCTCCAGGATCTGTGCCTGGATCGTCACGTCCAGCGCGGTTGTCGGCTCGTCCGCAATCAGAATGTCCGGCTCGCAGGCAAGAGCCATCGCGATCATGACCCTCTGCCGCATGCCGCCGGAAAACTCGAAGGGATACTGGTGGATCCGCTTCTCAGGCTCATTTACCCCGACCAGCTCCAACATCTCGATCGCACGCTTCTCCGCTTCTTTTCCCTTGCGGTTCGTATGAAGGCGGATCGCTTCCTTCAGCTGGAAGCCGATGGTAAAGACCGGGTTCAGGCTTGTCATCGGATCCTGGAAGATGATCGAGCAGCACTTTCCGCGGAATTCACGCATCCGGCTCTCAGGCCATTTTGTAATGTCTTCTCCCTTATACAGGATCTGGCCGGATCGGATAGAACCGTTTTTCTCCAGGATCTGCATGATGGAATACGCGCTGACAGACTTTCCTGAGCCGGACTCACCGACGATCCCCAGGATCTTGCCTGCCGCCAGATTAAAGGAAACCCCGTTGACCGCCCTGACCTCTCCTTTATCGGTAGTGAACACCGTATGGAGGTCGACAACGGACAGAATATTTTTTTCTTCAGCCATCACTCTTACCTCCTCAGCTTCGGGTCAAACGCGTCTCTCAGGCCGTCGCCCAGCAAGTTAAACGCAAGGGTGATCAGGCCAATCATCAGAGCCGGGAAGACCAGTTTATAAGTATATGTCGTAATGCCGCTTCTCGCCGCGCTGGCCAGAGACCCCAGGGAAGGCATGGGAGCCTTGACGCCCAGGGAGATAAAGCTCAGGAAGGACTCAGTGAAGATCGCGGACGGAATCTGCAGTGCAGCGGATATGATGATGACGCTGATGCAGTTCGGCAGAATATGCCTGCGGATGATGCGGCTGCTCTTCGCGCCGCTTACCTTGGCTGCCAGGACATATTCATTTTGCTTGATGGTAAGGATCTGTCCGCGGACCAGACGTGCCATGCCGACCCAGTACAGAAGGCCAAAGACAATAAACAGCGAAATCATGTTCGTGCCAAGGCGTGCCAGAATCCCGTGCCCGTCAAATTTCAGCACCTCATTCAAAACAACGGACAGAAGAATAATCATCAGAAGATCCGGAAGGGAATATATCACATCAACGATCCGCATCATGATCAGGTCAACCTTCCCTCCGAAATAGCCGGCGACCGACCCATACAGAACACCGATGACCAGTACAATCGCGCTCGCGAAGACGCCGACCAAAAGTGAGATCCTCGTTCCGTAAGCCACGCGGACAAAGTAATCACGGCCGAGCTCATCCGTTCCCATGACGTGGGGGAATACCTTCCCGCCTTCATCGATATACTGCTGCTCCATCTTCGAATAAGTAAACGGAGCCATGTTCGTAGCGCTCTTATCCCTCTTTCCATTCACAGTGATGATGTCGGAATAGCTGTAAGGAACGATGATCGGGACAAGCGTAATCATCAGGATGATCAGGATCAGAACCACAATGCTGAACATTGCGAGCGGATTCCTTCTCAGCTTCCTCATACCATCCCGAAAGAACGAGGTGGACTCGCTCATCACATCCGCCTGCTTCTTCTCTTCCTCTGTCGCCTTTTCAAACTTCTGAAGATCAATCTGCAAAGAGAGCGGATTCTTCTTCGGCATCTTATTGACATCGTAAGCTTCTTTTGCCATTTTGCTCCCCTCCTTAATCCAGATTGATGCGCGGATCGATCAGTTTATAAACAATATCCGTCAGCAGGTTCATCGTAACCATGAAGACAGCCAGGAAAATCGTGACTCCCATGATCATCGGGTAGTCACGGTTCGTAATACTCTGCACAAACTCTGCGCCGAGGCCGCCGATGGTAAAGATCTGCTCCACGACCAG
>CAMORF010000346.1 GCA_946623485.1 uncultured Clostridia bacterium | reverse complement strand
TGAAGCCGCCCTGCGGACGTATTGTCTGCACCGGCATGAAGCCGCCCCAGCTGCACATCAACCAAGTCCACATACTGTGCCGCAGCCAGGCAGCGTTCCATGTATGCCTCATCGCTGATCGCGATTTCTCCGCCTTCCTCCCGCGTGCGGATGGTATAGAGGACGGGACGGCTTCCGGCCGCTGACCGGATCGCCTTCAGAGCAGGCGTCTCGTCCTCAAAGTAAAAATCCGCCCTGAATTCCAGCAGGTCCGGGTTGCTGCTGCACGCCTGCTCAAGGGAGCAGGACAGCTCTTCATAGGTATGGGCAATCACCGGGACACAGATCCGGACCTTCCCGTCTCCCAGAACCAAATCTCTCACTGTAACTGTGTTCATATAAGCCTTTCTCCCATATCAGGATCTTTCGAGGAATTAGCTGTTCTTCTTGCTTTTTCTTCCTCCGATGATACAACGGAGCGAAATGCGTTTTTTCAGGTAAAAAACTTCTCCTTTACCTGCTCCACCGGCATCTGCTGCCCGGTCCAGAGGCGGAAGGCTTCCGCTCCCTGATAAAGCAGCATCCCCAGCCCGCCAATGCTTTTCAGGCCTGCTTCCCGGGCCTGTCTCATCAGCTTCGTTGTCCTGGGATTATAGATGACATCCGAAACGATGAGCCCCGGATGCAGCATGGACAGATCCCGGATCAGGGATTGATCCTCATGGGGCGCCATGCCCACCGATGTCGCGTTGACCAGCAGGCTGCTTTTTCCGATCAGCTCCCGCAGACTCCCTGTATCTTCCAGGTCAGTCAGATCCGCGGCGCATGAGGTCCGCCGGCTGATCCGGTCCGCAAGGTCCCTTGCCGCATCCCAGGACCTTGACCTGCGGCTGACAAGATGCAGGGCCTTTGCCCCTTCCAGAGCCAGCTGCACTGCCGCCGCGCAGGCAGCGCCGCCCGCGCCGAACATCGTCACCTCACTGCCCTTCGGTTCAAACCCATGCGCCCGCACGCAGGCAACATAGCCCACGCCGTCCGTATTATGCCCGACCAGCTTCCCATTCTCATTTACCACGGTATTCACCGCGCCGATCAGCTGAGCTGCTTCAGAAATGTCATCGAGGTACTCCATCACCTTCTTTTTGACGGGCATGGTCAGGTTGAAGCCATAAGTATTCAGATCCCGGAATACACGTACCGTCTGCCCCAGCTTCTCCTGCCCGACATCAAAAGCCAGATATACCGCGTCAATCCCGAGCACCTCAAAGGAAAAGTTATGCATGGCAGGAGACAGGCTGTGAGCCACCGGGCTCCCCAGAAGTCCCCCAAACCGCGTGTGTCCTGTGATCTGAGTCATCGTTCTCTCCTTTCACATCTCGAAAAAAGCCTCCGGGAAACCGGAGGCTTTCACTGTCATTATAATCAGGCTAAAATGCTTAATTCCGCTTCAGAAAATCCGGGATCTGGATATCACGCTCGGTGATCTTGCTCTGCGGCAGGCGGATCTGCGGAGTCTTCAGGGGAGGCGTCGTCTGGACAGGATCCCCGGATGTCTTATGATTGGAGAAGGAGAAACCGCCTGCGGGCCTGGAGTCTGTCTTCGGGAACCGGAAATCAGATCCCACCTTCCTTGTCGCAAAGATCGGCTGGGGCTGTTCCGCGTTCGGATCCTCAAGCCCGGTCGCGATGACCGTGATGTTTGCCTCATCCGCATAAGTATCGTCGTACATCGCGCCGAAGATAATATTCGCGCCGTCCCCGGCCAGCTCCTGCACATAGCTTGCCGCGTCATTGGCATCCATCAGGCTGATATCACCGCTGATATTGATGATGACATTCGACGCGCCTTCAATGGTCGTCTCAAGCAGCGGGCTCGCCACAGCCTGCTTGACCGCCTCGAGGGCCTTGTCGTCGCCCTTGGCCATGCCCAGTCCGATATGGGCGATTCCCTTGTCCGCCATGACAGTCTTGACATCGGCGAAGTCCAGGTTGATCAATGCCGGCAGGTTAATCAGATCCGTGATCCCGGCCACTGCCTGCTGCAGAATCTCATCTGCTTTTTTAAACGCCTCCGGCATCGTGGTTCTGCGGTCTACCACCTCCAGCAGCTTGTCATTCGGAATGACAATCAGCGTGTCCACCGATTCCTTCAGCCTTGTAATCCCGGCAAGCGCATTATTCATGCGAACCCTTCCCTCAAACCGGAAAGGCTTGGTCACAACACCAACCGTCAGGATTCCAAGTTCCTTCGCGACGCCGGCAATGACCGGAGCCGCGCCTGTGCCTGTACCGCCGCCCATTCCGCAGGTGACAAACACCATGTCCGCCCCCTGGATGGAATTCCGAATCTCCTCCGTGCTTTCCTCGGCAGCCTGCTGCCCGACCTCGGGCTTTGCGCCGGCACCAAGGCCTTTGGTGATCTTTTCACCGATCTGAATCACTGTCGGAGCCTTTGACATGGCAAGAGCCTGCTTATCTGTATTGACGCCGATAAACTCAACGCCGGCTATAGTGTCTTCCACCATGCGGTTTACAGCATTGTTTCCGGCACCGCCCACGCCGATAACGATGATCCTTGCGCCGGATTCGGCTTCATTTGACATGATTTCTAACACGAGAGTATCCTCCTTGCTCTTTGTCAGCGATATGGGCACAACCTGTCTCAGACGATAGGATTACAATCTGTCTTAGACGATAGGATTACAACCTATATCCAGACTAATATACGTTTATTTTTACTTAAAATCAAGACCTTTTGCGGACATATCGCACGGATCACACGAAACAGTTTCTCTTTGCAGGAACGATTTGTATGATCATTACTGTGCGAGCTGCCCTGTCACGGGATCGATCACGTTCCAGTAGGCATCGACTGCATTGCCGTTTTCATCGACGCGGCAGCCGGGAATCGGATTCCCGTAGCTGTCCACAACCTGTCCGCCGGACACACGCGCGTCGTAGCGGAGGGTTCCGCTGGAATCAAATACCATGAA
>CAMORF010000345.1 GCA_946623485.1 uncultured Clostridia bacterium | reverse complement strand
GTTTGAGGTGCTGGACACATTGGCTGTCGACTGTCAGAATGCCCTCTGGGAAGCGAACAATGATTATGAAGATGCCATTCTGATTGAGACAGCCCTTCGATCCGGCATGGATTGCATCGTCACCAGAAACACCGCCGACTTTGCTTCATCACCGGTTCAGGTTTTATCCCCCGGAGACTTTTTAAAACTGCTTTCTTCTGAAACCGGAGAATAGCAGTCACAATTTCCTCACGACCATCGCCTGGTCTCAGGAGACTGCCTGAGATGGATGCCGGAACAGATACTGTAATTCACCGCGAGTAAGGAGCCATACATGAACACCATTTCAATCATCGGGACAGCGCTTGTGATCCTGAACCTCGTTTCATTCGGCCTGATGGCCTATGACAAGCATTGTGCCAAAGCCGGAAAATGGAGGGTCCCGGAAAAAACGCTCTTTATCGCTGCAGCCTGCTTCGGGGCATTGGGCGGACTCCTCGGGATGACAATCTGCCGGCATAAAACCAGGCATTGGTATTTCCGGCTGTTCTTTCCTGTGCTGCTTGTACTTCAGGTTGCGTTGCTGGTGTTTGGATACGGGAGGTTTGTGAATCCATGACGATTTACATTGACGCAGATGCCTGTCCCGTGACCCGGATTGCTGAAACAATCGCAAAAAAACATGGCATCCCTGTGACGCTTCTGTGTGATACCAATCATGTTCTGAGCTCGGATTACAGCACCGTAAAGGTCATCGGAGCCGGTGCGGACGCGGTGGATATCGCACTGATCAACCTGTGCCGGCGCGGTGATGTTGTGATCACCCAGGATTACGGCGTAGCCGCCCTCGCCCTGGGAAAGGGTGCCCGCGCAATCCACCAGAGCGGCAGGTGGTACACGGATGAAAACATTGACGGATTGCTGATGGAACGGCATCTGGCAAAGAAGGCCAGGCGCAGCGGGAAACATCACCTGAAGGGCCCGGCAAAGCGGACGGAGGAAGATGACCGCCGTTTTGCGGAAAGCTTTGAGAGATTATTGGACGAGGCGAAGAATTGAGAGCTTATTCAAACGCCCACATCATTCTTTCCAGCAGCATCTCAGCCGGTTTGGAAAATACCTGGTATTTTTTCCATATGACCACAGTTCCCGCTTCCAATGGCGGGTCAAAAGGCCTGAAGCAGAGATCGGATGTCTCCGTGGTGTTGACGACCTGATCCAGGCCTACCGCGCAGCCGATGCCGGACTTGACCATCAGCGCTCCGTTGTACATCAGGCTGTAACCGGCAACGATATCCAGGGATTCGTAGCTTCTCCCAAACCAATCAAGGTAATCATTGCCTGCTTTTTGTGAAGCCATATCCTGACGGGACATGATCAGCGGAATGCCGATCAGGTCTTCTCTCCGGATATGGCCTTTCTGCGCCAGCGGATGATCCCTTCTCAGGATCAGGCCCCAGGTGTCTTTGGCCGGAAGGCGAAGGCTGTTGTAGCGCGACACATCCACCGGCTCCACCAGCACGCCGAAGTCCAGCAATCCCTTTTCCAGTCGTTCCATCACATCTTCCGCGTTGCCGCTGTAGACCTGAAAATGGATGCCGGGATGATCCTCCCTCATCTGTGCCATCAGGTCCGTCACTTTTTTCAGCGCAAAGGTTTCGCCGCTGCCGATGAACACATCGCCGGCCAGTGCGCCGCCCATGGAGGAGAATTCCTCTTTCGTCCGCTCGGCCATCTCCAGGATTTCTTCTGCACGCTTGCGCAGCCGCATGCCCTCCGGTGTCAGTACCATGGAGCGGGTTGTCCGGATAAACAGCTTCTGCCCCAGTTCCTCTTCCAATTCCTGAATCTGGCGGGACATGGTGGGCTGCGTCACATGCAGCACCTCACTGGCTCCTGTCAGGCCGCCTTCCCGCGCGACGGTCAGGAAATAATTCAGTACCCTCAATTCCATATACATCCCTCCCCGCCCATCATACCATGCTTATTATTGCCTGAAAAGCAATAATTGTATTAGTTTTTAAGTATTTGCTATTTCACATCCTGAATCATACAATGACAATGGGAGGTGGACATGTGATCCCGATGAATGAGGCACAGACACACGAGTGTCTTGCGGACGCGGGCTGTGATCAGAGGATGATCGAGCAGTTTGATGCCCTGTGCAGACAGGATCAATTGCGCCGGCTGGCTGATTATCGCCGCCTCCTGCTGGATCATATCCATGCAGGACAGAAAAAGCTGGACCGCCTGGATTACCTGATCTGGACAATCCAATCAGCAGCTGATGTGAAGGAGGGAAAACGGTGAGAAGGATCTGTGCTGTCTGCCTTGCTTTGCTGATGCTTCATGCCGGCGCGCCGGCAGAAAGTGATCAGGAGATCAGGAACTATACCCGGTACGCAGATTATCAACCCTATGTGGCGGAACCCATCGGTCTCATTCCCGGGGAGAATCACAAGGCTTTGGTTGTATGGTTCTCCCGTGTTGGAAACACCGTGTTTGCGCCGGATGTGGATGTGGTTTCAAGTGCTACGCTGAATCAGGGCGAAAGCGGTGAACTGATCGGAAACGCACAGATGATCGCAGGGTGGATCGCGGAGGAAACCGGCGCAGACAGATTTCTGATCCAGACCGCCTTCACCTATCCGTCTGATTATCATCAAACCGTTCAGGTAGGCGAAGGCCAGGATATTGACTTTGTGGATCTGAAACTGGCCGCTCACCTGGAGGATGTCAGCGGATATGAAACCGTATGGCTGGTGGCTCCCATCTGGCATTACACCGTATGCACACCCCTGCGGGCTTTCCTGGAGGAGACCGATCTCTCCGGCAAAACAGTTTATGTCATGACCACTCATTGCGGGAGCCGGTTTGCGGATACCGTGGAGAGGATTCAGCAGATGCAGCCGAATGCCACGGTGATCCAGGGCGTAGCCGTTTCCGGATATAATCCGAGCGATTCTGAAAATGAAGTGAGAGAATTTGTGCAAA
>CAMORF010000344.1 GCA_946623485.1 uncultured Clostridia bacterium | reverse complement strand
ACGACGGCCTGCTGTTACCTCTCTTTTTGGCACGGCAGAGCGGGCAGAAATGTCGGATACTTGTCGGTCGGGCTGACGATGTGATTGGTTTTTGAGCTGTGCGATCGGATGATAATACATGCAAGATGGAATGGAGTAATCATATGAAATGGTATGTTGACCAGAGTGCGGCGCTTCAGGGGGATGGATCTAAGAAGAGACCGTTCACCAGGATCTGTGATGCGGCCAGGCTTGCGCGGCCGGGGGATGAGGTGGTGGTTGCGCCTGGCATTTACAGGGAATATGTGGATCCGGCAGTCGGAGGCGTGGAGAATGCCAGGATTACCTACCGGAGCACGCAAAAAAATGGCGCAGTCATCTCCGGCGCGGAGCTGCTGGGCGGATGGCAGGAGGATAGGGGGATCTGGACGACAAGCGTCGATAACAGTATCTTCGGATCCTACAATCCGTACACGACCTATGTATATGGAGATTGGTATTTTGCCGGGAAATCAAAGCATACCGGTGCTGTATTCCTGAATGACAGGATGCTTTACGAAGCGTCCTCCATTGAGGACTGCCGTGCCGGCCGGAAGAGTGAGGTGTCCTGGGTGCCGGAGGAGTCTGTGTTCCAATGGTATGCGCAGCAGTCGGAGGATGGGAAGAGAACCATCTTCTGGTGCAATTTCCAGGATCGGGATCCAAACCGGGAGAAAGTGGAATTTTTGGTGCGCAGGGAGTGCTTCATGCCTTCCAGAACCGGGATCGGCTATATTACGGTATCCGGGTTTCATGTGGAGAAAGCGGCAACGACCTGGGCTCCCCCGGCAGCGTTTCAGGATTGCATGATCGGTCCCCACTGGTCGAAGGGCTGGATCATCGAAGACTGTGAGATCAGCAATTCCAAGTGCTCCGGGATTGGCCTTGGGAAATATTATGACCCGGACAATGACCATTATTTTACCAACAAACATGTCAAGAGCCCGACCCAGATGGAGCGGGATGCGGTTTGCAGGGGCCAGTATCATGGCTGGCTGAAGGAATACATCGGCGGGCATATCGTACGCAGGTGTGACATCCACCATTGCGAGCAGGGCGGCATCATCGGCCGCATGGGTGGTGTGTTCAGCATCATTGAGGATAACCATATCCACCATATCAATAATATGATGGAGCTGGGCGGGGCGGAGATCGCCGGAATCAAGATGCATGCCGCAATCGATGTCATCATGCGGCGCAACCATATCCATCATTGCACAATGGGGATCTGGTGTGACTGGGAAGCACAGGGAACCCGGATCTCGGGGAATCTGCTGCATGACAATCAGCGGCCTTCCTTCGCGAAGCAGCTTGACGGCGGCATGTCCTGCCAGGATATCTTTGTGGAAGTCGGCCATGGACCGACATTGATTGATAATAACATTCTACTGTCTGATGTTTCCCTGCGGATCGCGACGCAAGGCGTGGCGATGGTCCATAATCTGATCTGCGGCGCATTTACCTATGTCGGGAAAGGAACCGGCCTTAGATATACGCCTTATCATATTCCGCACCGAACAGAGGTGATGGGCTTTATGACAATCCTTCATGGGGACAACAGATTCTATAACAATATCTTTGTGCAGAAATGGCCTTCGGAGGATTTTGTCGTGCGCAGTGACAGCCGGGATCAGAAGGAGGTGGAGAACCGCCAGGCAGGAACCCATGTGTGGGACGAGTACCCGACTTATGAAGAATGGA
Source organism: uncultured Clostridia bacterium (assembly GCA_946623485.1). Taxonomy (GTDB): domain Bacteria; phylum Bacillota; class Clostridia; order Lachnospirales; family Lachnospiraceae; genus Porcincola. Next base: position 1,259 of record CAMORF010000344.1, on the reverse strand, counting down.
TCGCGCAGTTTGACATGGACAATCCTGTCCCGGACATGGCTGCGCTGGAGCCGGCGCATGAAGGCCATCTTCCGGTGTGGTCTTGCGGCAATGTGTATTTCAACGGTGCCAGAGCTTATCGGGCAGAGGAAAACGGAAAGGTTGATACGGAACATACGGTGAGTGCTTCGATCGAGGAGACAGCGGATGGATGGGTTTTCCGGACGAATCTGTATTCCTGGCTGGACGGCATGAGCTGCGGCATGATTCATTCAGATCTTTTAGGCAAGGCGTTTGAACCGGAAGAGCGCTTTGAGAATCCGGATGGAACCGCGATTGTATTTGATACGGACTGCCTGGGGAAGCACCGGGGCGTGGATATAATCCCCGGGCCGTTTGCACAGGCGAAAGATTATGTGGACATAGGACCTGTCACGGAATAACTTGCACATCTTGCTTGTCTTTTCATCCGATCGCACAGATCAAGAATCAGTCACATATTCGGAAAAAGGTAGAAGATTTCCACAAAAGTTTCCACAAGATTTCCACAGGATCTTTTGAGAATACGCTTGACATAGGCTCTGTGCCTGCTTATAATAACGAAGTGCGTTTTGAAGGGGTATCTGTATTATGAAGCTGAATCTGACTGATGTTCTTCTGGATGGAAGAAGGATTGAGACAGAAGTGCCGATCGGATTGGAGAGATTGGATTTCAGTTTTGGAAGCTTCCCGGTCAGGGAAAAGTCTGCAGCGGTCATTCAGGTGGCTAAGGGGCTGCAGGGCTTTCTTGAGATTCAGGGAAGGGCATCCTTAAAGGTCATGATTCCATGCGACAGATGCCTGGATGACGTAGAAGTTCCTCTGGAGCTGGATTTTACAGAGAAGATTCCGGTGCCGGGGGAAGACAGTCCGGAGAATCCTGACGAAGGTCAGGAGCGTGATGACGAAGACGGGTCATCGTTTGCCCCGGACTATTATCTGGAAGGATATCACCTGGACGTGGATAAGCTGCTCTTTGGTGAGGCTCTGCTGAGCTGGCCGTCCCGGGTTCTCTGCAAAGAGGATTGCAAGGGATTGTGTCCGGTATGCGGTCAGAACTTAAACCATGGTGATTGTGGCTGCGAACGCAAGGCGCTTGATCCAAGAATGGCGAAGGTCCTGGATGTTTTCAGCAAGTTCAAGGAGGTGTAGACCATGTCGATTTGCCCAAAGAATAAGCACAGCAAGTCAAGAAGAGATATGAAGCACGCACAGTGGAAGATGGCGGCTCCGACTCTTGT
>CAMORF010000343.1 GCA_946623485.1 uncultured Clostridia bacterium | reverse complement strand
ATGTGACGGTGCAGTCCCCCTCTATGACGTAGAAAAGGGCGACCTGCTCATTTTCACAGGGAAGATCGGTTTTCATGGTAGGGTAGAACAGGGAATATCCCTTTGTGATCCGATTCATCAGCGCCTCCTTGTCTGCCGCATGGAATCAGGCGGCATGACAGAACCTGATTATCTATAGCTCTTTCCTCTCAGTCTACCATGGATGAGGGATGGGAAATAGTGTTTGCGCAAAAAATAAAAACTGATTATTGCGGAAAACGAGGAAAAGATATGGTAAAAGCAAAAATCGGAAAACAATTACTCACAAAACAAAAAGGAAATGGCTTCTGGAAACCGCTATGATCCTACTATAGGGAGCATGTGCAAGCATCCATCGCATAGTTGCGCAGACCGTCTCAACATCATCGATTCAGACAGTTTGAGGGATCACGGGAGAGCCCGCCGGCACAGGGAGCTGGCTCTCTCATTTGATAAGGAGGGATGACATGGGAAAGAAGATACTGGGAATATCGTTTGGCAGAAAGATGAGCAATTGCGACATCATGGTAAAGCATGCTTTGATGGAGTGCGAGAGGAGGGGCTGTGAGACCGCCTTCATCCGTGCGGATGATCTCAATGTCTCAAACTGCACTGGATGTATCGCATGTACGATCGGGACGATGACCGGAAGAGGGCGCGGATACTGTGTGCGGCATGATGACTTTGACATTCTGGATGAGAACATTATGCAGTCGGACGCGCTGATCGTCGCCTGCCCCACCTATGAGACTTCGGTCACAGGAAGGTTCAAGACGATCTGCGACCGGATCGGTCCGAGCCATGATATCACATTCCGCAAGGCAGCTTATGATGAAGGGCTTGCCGCGGGAAAGCCTGAGTCCAAACTGCCGGATGTCCGGTCCTTCAAGAAGCGCACTGCCGCCCTGATTTCCGTGGGAGGGGCGATGACGGAAAACTGGATCGCTCTGACGCTTCCCATGATGTATGAGCTGACTTTCCCGCTGGGGATCGATGTCATCGATACGGTGGAATACTACGGGGCTATGGCACACGAGTCAGTGCTTGGATATCCGGAGATGATGGAAAGAATGACGGCTGTGGGATGCCATATCGCGGACTCTGTCGAAGCGGATTCCGAAGAGGAGCGTGTCCGTTGGCGCGGGGAGGAAGAAGGTGTCTGCCCGGTGTGCCATACAAGGCTTCTGCAGGTCTCCCATGATGCAAAGACGGTGGACTGCGTGGTATGCGGCAGCCACGGCGAGCTTTGTGTCGTGGATGGGAAGATCCGTGTCAGTTTCTCGAAGGAGGAGCAGGAAAGGTCCAGGCTGCGCTGGGGCGGTAAGCTGGAACACTCCACAGAGATCAAGACCCAGGCTCAGCCCAGCGGGACGATCAAGAACCTGAAGGAACTGAAGGCCCCCTATGCTGCCTTCGTTCGCGATCCTTTCCCCTTTGATCCTGATGCATATGGAAATCATTGAAGATATACTGACAGGAATTGCCGGGCAGGTAGTGATGTAGGTAGTGATGTTCAGAACAAATCCTGAAAAGTGAATTTGCTGAAATGATAACAACCGGTTGCCGGAACAGAGCATGTCTTTGTTCCGGTCATATTATTATATGGAATTCATTGATTGTTGTTTTGCCATCTCTGGTGCTCTCGGAAATGGTATCGACCATAAGACGTTCCGGAAGTGGTGCGGTATCTCCATGGAGACATTTTAACGCAAAGCTTCGCTATTCTTCGCTATTGAAAGACAACAAGAATGAGATTGAATGTCTCGAAAATCATTGACAATGAAAAGCCCTGCTGATATATTCTGAGATGAAAGGCCTCAAAAATGGCGCAGCAATGAGAATCTGGATGATGTATGAAGAAGGACGAACAAGGAGGTACAACAATGAGGAAACAGGTTGCAATTGTGACGGCAGCACTGATGGCTATGACGGTTTTTGCCGCTCCGGCAGCATTTGCGGACGAAACGGAGGCAGGTGTGGGCAGCACATCTGATAATCCGATCGTATTTGATTATCACGACATTGATGAAACGGTTTATGAAGGCCAGTGGTGGGACACCGGGCTTGGATTTGACATGTATCTTCCGGCTGACTGGGTAGATGCTGACCTCACGGAGGAAATGGTGGAAGCCGGCGTTGTTCATATTTACGGTGAGGATGGTGGCGGTGCCAACTGCACCATTGTGTATACGGAACTGCCGGCAGAGGTTGCGGATACCTATGATATTGATCAGCTTGGTACGGAGCTGGCAGCATCAAATACCACTGCGATGTTTGCGGACCTGAGCGGTATTCCTGCGGTTATTTTTGAGAATGATGAAACCTGTATCAGCGGTTTTTCCATGTTGACAGAAGACGGCTATATGATACAGGGTGTAATCAGTGCTCCAAGTGATGATCAGTATGAGGAGTATGGTCCGGTGTTTGGAAATATCACCATGTCTATCAGTCCGACAGAGACAGAAGCTGAAACAGAGGCAGCGGAGTAACGAAAGCGAGAAAGGCATAGGTATGTCTCCGCATCAGGCGGAGACATACCGTACTTCGCCTAGCCTCGAAGAGGCGTACCCGCCAAAGGCGGGTTTCTCGCCAGCTTCCTTTGCTGGCGAGATACGAAATAACTTTTGATCGTGCTTGTCTTTTTCCAATACCACAGGTCAAGGTTCAGTTACATAGTAAGGAGAACGAATGCAAAAGATGAAAAAGTATGCTGCTGTCATAACTGCCAGTCTTGCGAGTTTGTCTGCAATGGGGGCAGGTTCGGCGCTGGCGGAGAATAAACCTGCCACATCCTATACCGCTGAACAGAATGCTTCATGGTATGAAACGCTGGACTTCTCCGATGAGAGTGAAAAAGAAAATGCGCTGCGTGGTCTGATCGAGGCTCCGGAAGCACTGGTGATCTATGACGATGAAGGAAATGAGGTCTGGAATGTTGCGGATTACAGCTTTGTGAATGAGCTTGA
>CAMORF010000342.1 GCA_946623485.1 uncultured Clostridia bacterium | reverse complement strand
GATTCATCCGGAGGAAGCAGAGGGTGAGTCGGATTCCTGAAGATGACGCAGAGGAATCTGATTCCTGAAGATGGCGCAGAGGAATCTGATTCCTCAAAATGACGCAGAGGAGGCTGATTCCTCAAGATGACGCAGAGGAGCCTGATTCCTCAAAATGACACAGAGGAGGCTGATTCCTCAAGATGACGCAGAGGAATCTGATTCCTGAAAAATGGGGATTATGCTTCCTCGCAGCTACATTTTTATGATGTATCAGGATAGCAAGAGGCGGACGAAAATGCCGGTGCGTGCATTTTGTCCGCCTTGCCCGTGCAAGGCGGGCGAACAGGATCCAATGAAAGGAGTTTTGGATAGTTATGAATATCGTACAGACGATCGCCTCGGAGCTTAGCATCCAGGCCTGGCAGGTGGAGGCGGTAATCAAGCTGATCGATGAAGGGAACACCATTCCATTTATCGCCAGATACCGTAAGGAGGCGCATGGTACGCTGGATGATACCCAGCTTCGTACGCTGGATGAGCGCCTCCGCTACCTGCGGGCGCTGGAAGAACGGCGCAGCGTCATCCTGGCTTCGATCGAGGAGCAGGGAAAGCTCACGCCGGAGCTGAAAAAGCAGATTGAGGACGCGGCGACCCAGTCGGCGCTGGAGGATCTGTACCTTCCGTACCGTCCGAAACGACGCACACGGGCGACCATCGCAAAGGAGCGCGGCCTGGAGCCCCTTGCCCAGGAGATCCTTGCCCAGGAGATGAATCTGCCTGCTGCCGAGCGGGCTGCGGCTTTCGTGGATCCGGAGAAGGAAGTCAAGGACGCGGCGGCGGCGCTGCAGGGAGCACAGGACATCATCGCCGAAGGCATATCCGACAGAGCGGATATCCGCGCGATGATCCGTGAAAAGACCTTTGACACGGCCGTGATCGTGTCTGAGGTGAAGAAGGACATGGACCAGCCCGGATCCGTGTACGAGCAGTATTTCCACCATGAAGAGCCTGCGGCGAAGATTCCAGGGCATCGCATCCTGGCCCTCAACCGTGGAGAGAAGGAAAAGGTGCTGGGCGTCAGCGTCCGCGTGGATGAGGAGGCAATGATCCGCGCCATTGAACATCAGGTGCTCCTTCCGGACGCGGCGGGATACGCGAACAGCGAGTCGGCCCTGAAGGATACCTGCGCGGACGCGTACCGCAGACTGATCGCTCCTGCCATCGAACGGGAACTGCGCAACAGCCTGACAGAGAAGGCGGAGGACGGCGCGATCGACGTGTTTGGCAAGAACCTGCGGCAGCTCCTGATGCAGCCGCCCATCGCGGGGCGTGTGGTGCTCGGCTGGGATCCGGCGTTCCGCACGGGCTGCAAGATCGCAGTCGTGGACAGTACCGGAAAGGTATTGGATACCACGGTGGTCTACCCCACCGCGCCTACAACGCCGGCAAAGATCGAGGCGGCAAAACAGACGATCAAACGCCTCATCGAAAAATACCACGTCACGCTCATTTCCTGCGGGAACGGGACGGCCTCCAGAGAATCCGAGCAGATCATCGCGCAGATCCTGTCAGAGCTGGATGATCCGAAGATCCAGTATGTCATCGTCAATGAGGCTGGTGCTTCTGTCTACTCCGCGAGCAAGCTGGGCGCGGAGGAATTCCCGTCCTTTGACGTGGGACAGCGGAGCGCCGCGTCCATCGCGCGCCGCCTTCAGGATCCGCTGTCTGAACTGGTGAAGATTGACCCGAAATCCATCGGGGTCGGGCAGTACCAGCATGACTGCGACCAGAAGAAGCTTGGAGAGAAGCTGGAAGGCGTCGTGGAGACCTGCGTGAACCAGGTGGGCGTTGACCTGAATACGGCTTCCTATTCGCTGCTGGAATATGTTTCCGGGATTACGAAGAAGACGGCCCGTTCCATCGTTGACTGGCGAAATGAAAATGGCCGGTTTACGGACCGCCGCCAGCTCTTGAAGGTAGCGGGGCTTGGGCCGAAGGCTTTCCAGCAGTGCGCCGGCTTCCTCCGGATCCGGGGCGGAAAGAATCCCCTCGATATGACCGGGGTGCATCCGGAATCCTATGAGGCTGCGAAGCGGCTTCTGGAAAAGCTTGGCTACACGCTGACGGATGTGCAGGATGGCACGATCCGGGGACTTGGGGATCAGGTGAAGGACCGTAAGAAGGCAGAGGCGACGGCCGATGAGCTTGGCTGCGGTACCGAGACCCTGATTGATATCGCGAAGGAACTGGAGAAGCCGGGGCGCGACCCAAGAAGCGATATGCCGAAGCCGATCCTGCGCTCTGATGTGCTTGCCATGGAGGATCTCAAGAGCGGGATGATCCTGAACGGAACCGTACGGAACGTCATCGACTTTGGCGCATTTGTCGATATCGGCGTCCACCAGGATGGTCTTGTGCATATCTCACAAATGAGTGATACAAAGTTTGTAAAGCACCCCCTGGACGTGGTATCGGTCGGCGACATCGTCAAGGTGAAGGTGCTGGCCGTGGATCCGGAACGCAAGCGGATCTCCCTTACCATGAAACTCGGGGAAGAAGTGCCCGCCGGCGGGAAGAAGGATGAGGACAGGCACGGTACCGGGAACAGAAATGAGGCGGACAGACGCGGCACAGGCAGCGGGAATCAGATGAACAGACGCGGCGCAGGCAGCGGGAATCAGGCGGACAGATCCGGTGCCAGAAACGGGAATCAGGCTGACAGGCGCGGTACAGGCAGCAGACAGACTGACAGGCACAGCGGAAGGAAAGATGCAGACCGCGAGGCGCGTGGAGGCAACAGGACCATCAGCGGCGGTCTGGATATGACTGCACTCCTGAAAAAGTGGAACTGACACAGTGACAACACTATAGATGATTATTGTGCAAAATGACATCAGCATAATATCCGCATAATTTCGGCATAATTTCGGCAAAAAAAGTCCGCCGGAGACCATCCTTTCATGGTCTCCGGCGGACTCTTTTCATGCTTTAAAAACAGCTGACACAACTG
>CAMORF010000341.1 GCA_946623485.1 uncultured Clostridia bacterium | reverse complement strand
ATCGGATGAAAAGACAAGCAAGATGTACAAGTTATTTTGTAACAGATCCTAAGCCAGGCATATGTTTCCATGAAAGTAACAGGAATCATCGCTGAATATAATCCATTCCACAATGGCCATCTGCATCACATGCAGATGGCACGCAGGCAATCCGGGTGTGATTACATCATAGCAGTCATGAGCCCGGATTTTGTGCAGCGCGGAATTCCTGCTTTTCTGGATAAATGGGTTCGCGCCCGCATGGCGTTGGACGCGGGAGCTGACCTTGTTCTCGAGCTCCCCATCCGGCATGCCGCGGGTAGTGCGGAATACTTTGCGAAAGGCGGGGTTTCCCTGCTCTCTTCTCTTGGCGTCGTGGACGCCCTCTCCTTCGGCTGCGAGACAGGCCGGATCGAATCTTTGATGGAATATGCCCGGTTCCTCAGCAAAGAGGAGCCAGAGCCCTACAAAGCGCTCCTGCAGCGTTTTCTGAAGGAAGGCGCGAGCTTTGCCAGGGCACGCTATCTTGCATGGCTTACCTTTTCCGGCACGCAGGATCCTCACGGTCTCCTTCATTCCCCAAACGATATCCTTGCAATTGAATACCTGCGCGCGATCTTTCAGATGAAAAGCCCGTTACAGCCAATCCCCATCCTGCGTTCTGGCGCAGGATATCATGACCTGCATCTGACCCCTGCCGCTCCCCGCCTTTCAGGCTTGAACCCCTCAGGCGCCAGCCTGCCGGAGGATGCCTCAGGCGTACAGAAAATAGCCCCCGACATGGCGGAAGATACCCATCCGGCTCTTTTTTCATCGCCTGTACCTGACTATGCCTCTGCCGCGGGAATCCGGCATGCGTTGTCACTTGGGCTTGATGTCAGCAGCCAGATGCCGCCTGCTGCCTTCAGGCTCCTGTCCGGCGAGCTGTCACAAAACCGGTACCTCATGCCGTCTGACCTTGATCTCCCGCTTCACCTGAAGTTGTATGAAAAAAAGGCTTCCTTGACCGATTACCTTGATGTCAGTGAAGACCTTGCCCGGCGGATCACGCATCTGCTTCCGCGTTATACCGGATTTGAACAGTTTACCACGCTCCTGAAGACAAAGCAGGTTACCCGCACCAGAGTACAGCGTGCCCTGCTTCATATCCTGTTGGGCATGAAAGCGCCATCCGGGCATCCCGATTCCAGGATTCCGGACTATGCAAGAGTGCTTGGTTTCCGGAGAGCCGCTCTCCCCCTGCTGCATGAAATCAAAAAGCATTCCGCAATTCCGCTCATCACCAGGCTGCCGGCAGAGAAACAGGCCCCCCACGGCTTGAAAGAAGACCTGGACGCTGTATGCCTGTGGGAAGTGCTCGTGAGTAAAAAAACCGGCGCCCCCGTCCGCAATGAACGACAGCGCCAGATGATAATCCTGCCATAGTCAGGATCTGTTCAGAAATAACTTACTTATTCTCCGATTCCACAGGTCAAGGTTCGGTTACATATCAGGCTGATTCCAGCACGACCTCTTCCGCTTCCTGCGGCGGCAGCGGACGCCCCCAGATAAAGCCCTGAATGTAATCACATCCAATGCTGCGCAGCGTGTCAAGCTGGTCGCTCTCTTCCACGCCCTCCGAGATCACCTTGAAATTCATGATATGTCCGATGGAAATGATCGAAGCAACATACTTCCTGGAGGAATCGCTTGTATTCATCTGATCGATGAAGGACTTATCAATCTTCAATACATCCGCCGGGAAGCTGTTCAGGTAGCTGAGGGACGAATATCCTGTTCCGAAATCATCGATGGCAATCTTGATGCCCATCTTCTTGATCTCGTTGATGCACTGCAGCGCTTTCTCTACAGAATCGATCATGACCGATTCCGTAATCTCAATCTCAATCTGCTCTGCCGGAACCTGATAGGTACTCAGGATCTCACGCACCTCATCCAGAAAACCATTTTTCATCAGATGCTTCACGGAAACATTGACGCTCAGCGTAATATCCGTTTTTGTCTTCCGGATCAATTGCCCCAGGAAATCAGCGGATTTCCGGAAAACAACCGTATCAATCTGGTCAACCAGCCCTGTTTCCTCCGCGACCGGAATGAATTCACCCGGACTGATGTTTTCCCCGTTCTCATCCTTCATCCGGGCAAGCGCCTCAAACCCGATCAGATTATGCTCCACGTCATACTGAGGCTGAAGATGGAAAAACAGATTATCATGCTCCAGCGCATAGCGGATTTTCCGCTCCATCACAAGCACCCGCTCCGCATCCGACATCTGAGGCGTATACCTGCAAATCCGTGCGATACCCGTCAGATGCTTTGCCTCTGTCATAGCGAGATTCGCGTGAGTCAGGAGCTCATCCACACTTCTTGCATCCGTCGGATACTCCGCATAGCCGATGCTGAATGATAAAAAGAAGTCACAGTCATCGATCGTCATCTTCTGTTCCAGGACAGATTTATAGTAATTGATCGTTCGTACAATCTCTTTTTCATTCGGATAATTGTGAATAATGATCGTGAATTCATCGCCGCCCTGGCGGGTTACAAACTCATCCGTCCCGGTATGCCCTTCTTCCGATGCCTTCTGAAGGCGGGACGCTACTTCGCTCAAAACCGCATTCCCGGTCTTGACCCCCATCGTATTATTAATGTTCTTAAAGTTATTCAGATTAATTGTCGCGACGGAAAACCGGCCCTTCTGGCGGATCAGCCCTTCCACCAGCTCCGTGCAGGCAAACCGGTTCGGGATCCCCGTCAAAAGATCTGTAATCGCCTGGGAGCGGATCTTCTCCTGATACTTCGTAATGCTCCGGTTTTTGAAGTAAATCAGCATCGCAGCAACAATTGCAAAGATATTGGTGAAAACGCCGGATATATTCGTATATTGATGCCCCGCAAATATCCCCATAAACAGAACAGGAAACTGGCCTGCCAAAACGAACAGGGTTACAATCGTGCCCACCCTGCCATAAAAGACAACCAGAAGAATCAGGCACAGATTTCCTACATTAGACA
>CAMORF010000340.1 GCA_946623485.1 uncultured Clostridia bacterium | reverse complement strand
ATGAGCGTTTGGACAAGTCAGATGTACAAGTTATTCTGTAACAGATCCTAAGGTGCTTTCTACATGAAGAAACCATGTGCGCGTCCGTCACATGGTTCCGTTCTTTCCCTCTGTTGTTCCCTTAGCTGAGGGGATACCGCTTCGTGATCTGTGTCACGATCTCGCGGCAGTAAGCCTCTTTTGCCTCACCTTCCTTGATCACGGTCGCAATCACCTCCGCAATCTGGTCAAAGTCGTCTTCCTTCAGTCCGCGGGTCGTTGCCGCGGGGGTTCCGAGACGCAGGCCGCTCGTCACAAACGGAGACTGAGGATCCTGCGGAATCGTGTTCTTATTCGCAGTGATCCCGACAGCATCCAGGTCTGTCTCAACCTGGGCGCCGGTCTTGCCGGAGGAACGCAGATCCACAAGCATCAGGTGATTGTCCGTTCCACCTGATACGATATCGATCCCTCTGCGCATCAGGCCTTCCGCCAGCGCCTTCGCATTCTTTACGATCTGCTCACAATATGTCCCGAACTCCGGCTGCAGCGCTTCCTGGAAGCATACCGCCTTAGCCGCGATCACATGCTCCAGCGGCCCGCCCTGCGTTCCGGGGAACACGGCGCTGTTCAGCTTATGCGCTTTCCCGAACTCCGCCGAGGAAAGGATCAAACCACCCCGCGGCCCGCGCAATGTCTTGTGGGTTGTAGTTGTCACGACATGGGCATAGGGGAACGGGCTCGGATGGACGCCAGTCGCGACCAGCCCGGCAATGTGCGCGATATCTGCCATCAGATATGCGCCAACCTTATCAGCGATTTCACGGAACCGCTTGAAGTCGATTGTCCTGGCATAGGCGCTTGCCCCGCAGATGATCAGCTTCGGCTTACACTCCAGCGCGATGCGCTCCACTTCATCATAGTCAATCCATCCATCCTTCGTCACTCCATAGGCAACCGGATTGAAGTAACGTCCCGAAAAATTGACGGGGCTTCCATGGGAAAGATGTCCTCCCTCCGAGAGATTCATCCCCATAAAGGTATCTCCCTGATTGAGAAGCGCCATCTCCACCGCCATGTTTGCCTGCGCGCCGGAATGGGGCTGGACATTGGCCCATGTGCAGCCGAACAGACGCTTCGCCCGCTCTCTGGCAATGTTCTCCACCTCATCTACGACTTGGCATCCGCCGTAATAACGATGTCCCGGAAGACCCTCTGCATATTTATTCGTCAACGGACTTCCCATTGCCGCCATCACCGCGTGCGAAACCCAGTTTTCCGAAGCGATCAGCTCAATGTGGCTGTTCTGCCGTGCTGTCTCCGCTTCGATCGCTGACGCGATTTCCGGGTCTACCCTGCGTACCTCGTCAATTGAGTACATAACGTCTGTTCTCCTTTCCTGAGTCAAAGGACAGGTTCTCCAGTCTGTCCTCGTTAGGATCTGTTCAGAGCTTATGATCTTACTTGTCTTTTTCTCCGAGTCCACAGGTTATGGTGCGGTTACATAGACCGCTATGCGCCCTCACCTTGACCTGTGGACTCGATGAAAAAACCAGCGTAGTATTCATAAGTTATTTCTGAACAGCGCCTTACCTTCTCCGACTGAGGGAAATCATAGCGGATATCCGCGGCCCGCGTCAATGCATGCATTTGGAAAAAAAATGCACGCACTCCCCATTCCGCGCTATACTTGATGCACAAGAATACATCTCCGGAGGCCGATCCAAAATGGAAAATGAACAGAAACAGTTTCAAAAAAGAATCCTGGAACTGGAAGAAATCTCCTGGCAGGAGTCCCGGTACCTGTTTACCGGTTTTTTAAATGAAGCAGAGTATGCTGATGTGCTCTCTCTTGGCACGCCGGCATGCGGCATGCAGGCATATGGCGGCTTTGAAGGCGCCAGCCGGGTGATGGTGCGTTTCGGGGATCCGCAGTCGCTGGGGTATGAAGAATCTTTCCCCATTACGATCCTGCGCATCTCCCCGCTCATGGAGAAGTTTGCGGATGCCCTGACCCATCGTGACTTTCTTGGCGCGATCCTGAACCTTGGAATCGAGCGCAGAGTGATCGGCGATATCCTGATTGATGGTGCGACCGGCTATGTGATGTGCGATTCACAGATGGCAGAATTCATTGCCCGGAATCTGACCCGTGTGAAGCACACCAGCGTGCGCACCGAAGAGGCCGTTTCTCTTCCGGAGCAGCTGATGCCGCGTCTGAGCGCCCTGGAGGTCCAGGTCAGTTCGAACCGGATCGATTCCGTCATCGCCCAGGTTTACCGTCTCTCCCGCTCCGCCGCCCAGGAGCTGCTTCACACCGGGCAGGTTTTCATCAATGGCCGCCTGGTGGAAAACACCTCCCGTGACCTGCGGGAGGGTGATGAGATATCCGTCCGCCATCATGGAAAATTCCGTTATCTCGGGCCGGTCCGGGAGACCCGCAAGGGAAAGCTCTGCATCCGGGTCGAACGCTATGTGTGAGTGATTTTCCAGCTGTGAGAGCGGATGAAAAGACAAGCAGGATGTGCATAGGATTGATCGACAGATCCTATGTCCGGGAAAGCAGCGCTGTCACCAGAATTGCTGTCAGGTTCGCGCCGATATGGCAGCTGACCGGTTCCGGAAGGCGGCCGCTTTGCGTGCGGAGCGTCTGCAGGATCAATCCGGCCGGGAAAGCATACAGCATCTGGATGACATTTCCGTGCCAGACCGCAAACAGTGCACTGACCGCCACTGCTGCAAAGCGGCGCGGAAGGATTCTCACTGCCAGGTCATAAAGCACCTTCCGGAATAAAAACTCTTCCAGGACCGGACTTGCAACCCCATAGAGCGCAATCTGGACAGGGAGCGGCTGCGAGAACATCCGTGCAGCGGCAGTATCCGGAAACAGGTTCTCCAGCTCCAGGACAGAAGAAAGGACGCCCCACACAAGAGCCATCGCCACGCCGATGAAAAAAGCGTGCAGCAAAGAAGCCGGCGCGAAAGAACCCGGCTTCACGCCCTGCTGTTTTTTATTTTTCCCGGTTCTG
>CAMORF010000339.1 GCA_946623485.1 uncultured Clostridia bacterium | reverse complement strand
TTCCCCGTTTCATTATGGAAGGAGAGATGAGTATGAAAGATGGAAGGCAGAAGTGGGGAAGGGGATTCAGGCGCGTGCTGCCTGGATTTCTGTGTGTCTGCATGTTTGTGATGCAGGGCGGCTTGGAAACTGCGTGGGCCGACTGGGATTATGACCAGGGAGAGGGCGGACGGCCTGCTTCTGTGGAGTACAGCCTGAACGATTTTTATTTTGACACGGTGATATCGATCCGATTCTATGCGGGAGAAAATGGGAATGAGTTGACAGATGGATGTCGTTCGATCTGTGATGAGATCCAGGAAACCTTCAGCAGGACAGATGAGGATAGTGAATTGTATGCCGTGAACCACAGGGCACCGGAACAGGATCTGGTCGAGGTTTCTGCGCCTCTGGCAGAACTTGTGACGAAGGGGTTGGAATATTATGAGCTCAGCGATGGGAGATTTGACATTACCATCGCGCCCTTGTCGGAACTGTGGGATTTCAGGAGCGGGGAAGCGGTAATTCCATCGGAGGCGGAGATCCAAAGCGCATTGCGAAAGGTGGATGCTTCGGCAGTACATGTGGAGCGGATCACGGCCGGAACGGACGAGACTGGAACGGACACGACAGAAACGATTGCGGCAGGAACGAATCAGACTGGAATGAATCACGACGGAACGGTTCAGGAAACCGAGCCGGATGCAGGAACCTGGGGGATTCGTTTTGACTCCCCGGAGACGATGATTGACCTTGGCGCCCTGGTAAAGGGGTATGCGGCAGACTGCCTGGCAGAATACCTGAAAGGGGAAGGGGTCACATCCGGGCTTATCAATCTGGGTGGAAATGTGCTTGCGATCGGTCCGAAGCCGGATGGAAATGCATGGAAGATTGGGATACAGAAGCCATTTGACACCGGAATTGTGGATACGGTCGAGGTGATGGGACAATCGGTGGTTTCTTCCGGAGTGTATGAACGATGCTTCGAGCAAGATGGGAAGCTTTATCACCATATTCTGGATCCAAAGACCGGATATCCGGTGGAAAATGGCCTCTGGGGCGTATCGATCATCAGCGATTCCTCCCTGACGGGAGATGCCCTGAGCACCACCTGTCTGCTGATCGGCCAGGATGAAGCATCCGAACTGATCCGTTCAACGGAAGGCGTCAGGGCGATCTTTGTAGATGACAGCTTACATGTTACAGAGTGTGAGTAATACGCTTCTGTCTACCGTTCCTTAGATGTCTTCAATCTTAATCAGGTTGGTGTTGCCGGACTTTCCGGTGACATATCCGCCTGTGATGACAATCTTGTCTCCTTCTTTGAGCTTGAGCGCGTCGATCGTGATCTTTCTGGCACTGTAGAACAGGACATCTGTGGATGGATAATACTCACACAGCTGCGGGAGGACGCCCCAGGACAGGGCGAGCTTGCGCCAGGTTTTCTCATCGGTGGTCAGGCCGATAATGTCAACAGGTCCGCGGAACCGCGAAACCATGCGGGCCGTCAGGCCGGAAATGGTACAGGCGACAATGGCGTTAGCTTCAATGTCAATCGCCATCTGGCAGGTCGCGTGGGAGATCGCGTCAACCTCATTGTGGATGATGAACTTCGAGTCGTGGAATCTCTGGATATAGCCGATATCCTGCTCCGTAGTCTCAGCGATCCGCGCCATGGTTTTGACGGCTTCGACCGGATATTTTCCGGCGGCAGTTTCGCCGGACAGCATGACCGCGCTGGTTCCGTCATAGACTGCATTCGCTACGTCGGAGGCTTCTGCACGAGTCGGCCGTGGATTATTGATCATAGATTCCAGCATCTCGGTTGCCGTGATAACACGCTTTCCGAGCATGCGGCATTTTGTGATCAGGTTTTTCTGGATGGCGGGGAGCTTCTCAAAGGAGATCTCAACGCCCATGTCGCCGCGGGCGACCATGATTCCATCGCATTCCTTGCAGATTTCCTCGATATTATCGTATCCTGACTGGTTTTCGATCTTTGCAATCAGCTCGATCCCGGCACCGCCATGCTGTTCCATAAATTCATGGACATCGATCAGATCCTGCCGCAAGGAGACAAAGGAACATGCAATGAAGTCAATGTCATTCTGAATCCCGAAGAGAATGTCGGATTTATCCTGTTCGGAGAGATAAGTTTGCTTGATGACTTTTCCGGGAAAACTCATGCTCTTGCGGTTTGAGAGAGTGCCTCCGCATTCAACGACTGTATTGATCTCGTGCCCTGCCACTTCGGTAACACGAAATACCATCAGGCCGTTATTCAGGAGAATCGTATCTCCAGGATTCATGTCCTCGTAGAGTTTTTCGTAGCTGACGCTGACCTTCTCCTGCGACCCTTCCACGGGATCTGTCGTGAAGGTAAAATGATCCCCTTCTTTCAACTCGATTCTGCCGTTTTCGAATGTTCCGATCCGGTACTCAGGACCCTTGGTATCCAGCATGATCGCGATTGGAAGGCCGAGATCGTTCCGGACCTTACGGATTGTTTCAATACGCTTCAGATGCTCCTCATGCGTTCCATGGGAAAAATTCAGCCTGGCGACATTCATGCCGGCAAGGCACAGGGCACGCAGCATTTCCTCAGAATCTGATGCCGGACCGATTGTGCAGACAATCTTTGTTTTTCTCATCTCAAACCTGTCCTCCGTTTCATTGTGAGATTTCTATTGAGAGATTGCTTATATTGAAATGTACTACCATGTTTATTCAGTATAACATGACTGGGGCACAAAAAAAACGATAACTCTTGTTTGCTCCGGATTCATCAGGGTATGGTAAAATGGCAGGAAATGATGCAGGCTTCGTGAGAGCCAGTGAGATCACATCTGTAAGCCAGAAATAAACGATGTTACAAAGTAAAACATGCGTTTATATGAGGAAGGGAAGATGGTTGGTAAGTGAATCAAGGGAAGCCATATGAGCTGTCTGACGAGCGTATAGCGGAAGCCATATGAAGTTGGCCGTTGGGTGACTCGCGGAAGGTGTGGGCAGGAGGGGGCTTGGAGCATATAACAAAAGAGA
>CAMORF010000338.1 GCA_946623485.1 uncultured Clostridia bacterium | reverse complement strand
AAGCTGATCACCTTCGGGCCGAGACCGAATAACTTCCTGGCCTGCAACGCACCGATCCAGCAGCTGTACAATCTTGGCGTAGAGATTGAAGAAAACTCTGAGCTTGACCTGTTTGAGTCCTTCAACAACCATGCGGGTGACAAGAGAATCCCGGATGTGATTGCTGACATGGAGAAGGAACTGGGCAAGGGCAACAAGAAGCCGGAGGTTCTGGAGAAGCTTGCGCAGTATGAGCTGACGCTGCTTGACTGGATTGAGGCACATAAGGGATACAGAGAGTATGTCTGCATCGCCGGAAAGTGCTGGCCTGCATTCCAGACACAGTTCAAGTTTGTTCCGTGCTATGTCAATAGCCGCCTGACCGGCCGCGGCATCCCGGTTTCCTGCGAGGTTGACGTGTACGGCGCACTGTCCGAGTTCATCGGCACCTGCATTACCGGCGAGTCCGTAACGCTTCTGGACATCAACAATTCTGTTCCGACGGATATGTACATGGAATCGATCAGGCCGTACTTCGGATATTCCCATACGGATACCTTCATGGGCTTCCATTGCGGCAACACCTGCTCCAGCAGGCTGGTTTCCTGCGAGATGAAGTACCAGAAGATCATGGCCAGGAACCTTCCGGTCGAGGTGACCAACGGCACCCTCGAGGGCGACATCGCTCCCGGCGACATCACCTTCTACCGCCTGCAGAGCACGTCCGACAACATCCTTCGCGCATATGTTGCGGAAGGCGAGATCCTTCCGGTGGCGACAAAGTCATTTGGCGGAATCGGCGTATTCGCGATCAAGGAGATGGGCCGCTTCTATCGCCATGTGCTGATCGAGAAGGGCTTTCCGCATCACGGCGCGGTTGCTTTCGGCCATTACGGAAAGGCTCTGTTTGAGGTCTTCAAGTACATCGGAGTCGCGCAGGATGAGATCGGCTGGAACCAGCCGGCCGGACTTCCGTACAAGAGCGAGAATCCGTTCAGGTAAAAACAGCGTAACGATTCTTCCCCCGGCTCAGTACGTAAAGCTCTCTGAGCCGGGGGACCGAATTGTTGCAAAACAGGAAAGGCGAGGATCGATATGTCAGTCACGAAAGAAGCATTTGGAAATGAATATACCCTGTATACCATCACGAATGAAAATGGGATGCAGGCGAAGGTGACGGATCTGGGCGGCACCCTGGTATCACTGCTGTTCCAGGATAAGAATGAGAACGTGCGTGACGTTGTGCTCGGCTATGATACGCCTGAGGAATATAAAAAGAATGGCTTTTTCTTCGGCGCATGGGTCGGACGGAGCGGAAACCGCATCGACAAGGCAAAGTTTGCGCTGGATGGGAAGACATATCAGCTGGCGGTGAATGACAACGAGAACAATCTTCACAGCGGCATGGATTATTTCCATCTGCGCAAGGCAGAGGTGGTTTCCTGCACAGAGGATTCCGTAACCTTTGAGATCAAGGACGCAGACCTTCAGCAGGGGTATCCGGGGAACTTCACCGCGCAGGTGACCTATACCCTGACACCGGAGAATGCGCTGAAGCTTTCCTACAAGGCAAAGTGTGACCAGGATACCGTCTGCAACATGACCAACCACAGCTATTTCAACCTGGGCGGCCATGACAGCGGAAGCATCGAGGACACGCAGCTGTGCCTTTCCTGCAAGGAATATACACCGGTGATTGACAGCCAGTCGATCCCGACAGGCGAGTATCGCCCGGTGGCAGGGACGGCCTTCGATTTCACGGCTCCGAAGGCAATCGGGCAGGACATCGGCGCGGACGATGAGCAGCTGAAGTTTGTCGGCGGTTATGACCACAACTATGTCATTGCCAGGGAAAAGGGCACAGTCGTGAAGTTTGCCGAAGCTTATCAGCCAAAGACCGGGATCTGCATGGAGTGCTATTCCGACCTTCCCGGAGTGCAGCTGTACGTCGGAAACTTCATCACGGATCACACCGGCAAAGGCGGAGCAGCCTATGGCTATCGTAACGGCTTCTGCCTCGAGACTCAGTATTACCCGAACGCCATCAATCAGGAAGGGTTCGCAAAGCCCATCCTGAAAGCGGGAGAGGAATTTGAGTCAGTTACCTGCTATAAATTCTCAGTGAAGTAAGATCAAGCGTTGATCCGGGCCGGCATCCTATATCCAGGATGCCGGCTTTTCAAGTTGCAGTCTCGCTGCCCGGCCTGCGGGTGAGCCCCCTCCCGAATCCATAAACAGGAGCGAGACTGCAGCCTTACAAGCCGGCAGGAAACTGTCAATAGGACTCTTTTGCGAAAAACCACGGATTGTGCAACATTGTGCTAAAAATCACGCAGACGTCCTGCCACATCGTCAAAAAAGGGCTAAAAATCCTCAAAACATTCCATTCCTTAGTCAAAATGACTGTGATATAGTAGCTACAGTAACAGGGACGCAGACAGTCCCAGGTGTAGAGTTATCAATTATATATAATGGAGGTTTTCAGCATGAAGAAGTTTTTAGCAATCGCACTGTCAACCGCAATGGCAGCCAGCATGATGGCTCCGGCAGCTTTCGCTGATGAGACAGAGCCAGCGGGAGAGATCCTTCCGGGCGATGGCCAGAAGATTGGTGTTTCCATGCCGACCAAGGATCTGCAGAGATGGAACCAGGATGGCGAGAATATGCAGAAGATGCTTGAGGAAGCCGGCTACACGGTTGACCTTCAGTATGCTTCCAACGATCCGCAGACTCAGCTCTCCCAGGTCGAGAACATGATTTCCTCCGGAGCGGATGTTCTTGTTATCGCTGCAATCGAAGGCTCTTCCCTTGGCGAAGCGCTTGACATGGCGAAGGAGAACGACATCCCGGTTATCGCTTATGACCGTCTGCTGATGGACAACGATGGCGTTTCCTATTATGCGACATTCGACAACTACATGGTCGGTACCGTTCAGGGACAGTACATCATCGATGCCCTGGATCTGGAGAACGAAGACGGCCCGTTCAACCTTGAGATCACCGCTGGTGATCCGGGCGACAACAACGCTGGATTCTTCTTCAACG
>CAMORF010000337.1 GCA_946623485.1 uncultured Clostridia bacterium | reverse complement strand
CAAGTAACGAAGTAAGTAATATTGAATTCATTCAATAAGTACGGATCAGGTAACGGATGAATCGAATCGGAAGAGAGAAAGGAATGATAGAAACAGATGCATTATGATTACAAGCCGAAAGGCGTATGCGCGAGAATGATCCATTTTGATCTGGATGAAAACCAGCGTGTTCACAATGTCAGCTTTGAAGGTGGATGCAACGGGAACCTGAAGGCAATTTCAAAATTGGTAGAAGGACAGGAGGCGAAGAATTTAATCAGTATTCTGGACGGCAACCTTTGCGGCTTTAAGAATACAAGCTGCGCCGATCAGTTTTCAAAAGCGCTTCAGCAGGCGATTTAAGAATAACATATAGGAGGTATGACAATATGGGACAGACATCACCGTCAATGTGCATTGAACTGAAGGATGGAACACATATCGCAAAATGTGTGCTCATGCCTGGGGATCCGCTGCGCGCAAAGTTCGTTGCGGAAAATTATCTGGAGAATCCGGTATTATTTAACGACGTACGGGGGATGCTTGGATATACCGGTCTGTTCGAAGGAAAAGAAGTTTCCGTGATGGGAAGCGGAATGGGAATTCCGTCTATCACACTTTACGCAACAGAATTATACTCTTTCTTTGGCGTAGAATCGATCATCCGGATCGGGTCTGCCGGCGGCATCGGGGATGATGTGAAGATCCGTGACCTGCTTCTGGCGATGACGGCGACCAGTACATCTGCGTATTCAGACTGCCTGGCGATGCCCGGCCATGTAGCACCCTGCGCGACATGGGAACTTTTGAAATGCGCGTCAGACATCGCAGACGAGATGAAGGTCAAGACTTCCGTCGGTTCCGTTCTTTCTTCTGATTACTTCTATTATCCGGATCCGGACGCAAAGATTAACGAAAAGGCCAGAGACCTTGGGATCCTTGCAGTCGAGATGGAGACTGCAGGCCTGTATCTGACCGCAATGCGCCTCCATAAAAAGGCCCTGGCGATGTTCCAGATCTCAGACCACGTGTTTACCGGGGAGCATCTGGATCCCAAACTTGTGCGGGAAAGCTTCCGGGAGATGATGGAAGTCGCCCTGAAGACCGCAGTGCGCGCGGGGTCATAATAGCCAGATAGATTGGATCTGGAAGTCAGATATAGACGCAGAAAAACATGCGTCTATAGATCTATAGAGAAGACGCAAATCGTAGTATGATGGAACATATTCTGAACAGCCCTTTGTCAACGAGTCATGATTATGAGAAAAGGAGTAATCCGCCATGGAATGGAAGAATCTCGATACCTTGAAGTCATTTGAGAAGCTGCAGGCCCTGAAGGGGAAAGTGGACATCGCAAAAGAACTGAGCGGGCCTGATGGAGCTGCCCGCGTAAACCGTTATCTTACGCCGATGGCAGCCGGCCTGTGCTTCAGCTACGCGGCAAAGCAGGTGGATGATGAAGTGCTTGCCGCACTGGAAGACCTTGTGAAGGAACAGGATCTCCTGGGAAAATACGCGGCCCTTTACAATGGGGAGCGGGTGAATACCGGAGAAAACAGACTGGTTCTGCACCAGCTTTGCAGGGGCCAGCTGGGGAATGATGTCATCGTGGATGGCGTCAACAAGCGTGAATTCTATGTGGAGCAGACAAAACGGTGCGCGGAGTTCGCCGCGAAAGTCCACAGTGGTGAGATTGCAAATGAAAAAGGCGAAAAATTTACGACTGTCTGCCAGATCGGCATCGGCGGAAGCGACCTGGGCCCCAGGGCGCTGTATATCGCGCTTGAAAACTGGGCGCGGGCAAACGGCCATCTGAAGCTCGAAGCAAAGTTTATCTCCAATGTGGATCCGGACGACGCGTCCGCAGTCCTGATGGGGCTGGATGCAGCCCATACGCTGTTTATCATGGTCTCCAAGTCCGGAACGACACTGGAAACCCTGACGAATGGCGAATTCGTGATGGATGCGCTGAAGAAGGAAGGACTGGATCCTTCAAAGCACATGATTGCCTGCACGAGCGAGACATCCCCTCTGGCAAAAAGCGACGCGTACCTCGACGCATTTTTCATGGATGACTATATCGGCGGACGTTACAGCTCTTCCTCTGTGGTAGGAGCGGCAGTCCTGTCACTTGCTTTTGGCGGTGAAGTCTATCAGGAAATCCTCGATGGCGCGGCGGCAGAAGACCTGCTTGCGAAAAATGAAACTTTGACCGAGAATCCTGACCTGCTGGATGCATTGATCGGTGTCTACGAGCGCAGCGTAGAGGGATATGGCACCACCGCCGTGCTCCCCTATTCCCAGGCGCTGTCCCGTTTCCCGGCGCATCTGCAGCAGCTCGACATGGAGTCAAACGGAAAGAGCGTGAACCGTTTTGGCGAGCCTGTGCATTATCAGACAGGGCCGATCATCTTCGGCGAGCCCGGAACGAACGGACAGCATAGCTTCTACCAGCTTCTTCACCAGGGAACGGATATCATCCCGCTGCAGTTTATCGGATTCCAGAACAGTCAGATCGGAAATGACGTGACAATCGAAGATTCCACCAGCCAGCAGAAGCTTTGTGCCAATGTCGCTGCGCAGATCATGGCATTTGCCTGCGGGAAAAAGGATGAGAACGCAAATAAGAACTTCAATGGCGGAAGGCCGTCAAGCATCATCATCGGTGAGAAACTCACGCCGGCCGCCCTCGGAGCGCTGCTTGCGCATTTTGAAAATAAAGTTATGTTCCAGGGCTTTATCTGGAACCTGAACAGCTTTGACCAGGAGGGCGTGCAGCTTGGAAAAACCCTTGCCAAAAAGGTGCTTTCAGGCAACATGGACGGCGCCCTGAAGGCATACAGCACGCTGCTCGGGATCTGAAAAAGATGCCCTGCGATTTCAGCAGATCAATAATAACAGTAGATCAATAATAACAGTAGATCAACCGATCTATGATTTGCAAATCAATCACGCACAAAAACAGCCGGGCAAGGAAAACAATCCCTGCCCGGCATATTATTCCGTAAAAGGAACAGCTGCAGTAATTAATTGTGATGCCTTAATT